>JAIEQO010000675.1 GCA_019747655.1 Gemmataceae bacterium
AGGTCGACCACCGCGGCGAGGGCGGCCGGCGACGGGCTGAGGTCGGCCACCTCCCGGCCGGCCATCGACTCGAACGACCGGGCCTCCCCCGGGGTCAGCTTCGCGCCGCCCGCCTGGACCCCGCGGACGAGCGCCCGCAGGGCTTCCAGGGCGCGGGCGGCTTGGGCCGGCTCGACCGGGGCGGCGGACTCGCTCCGCAGCCGGTCGATGACCGGCCACCGGACCGGGTGCTTGCCGTACCGACCGACGTGCCCGGCCGCCTCCGCCAGCCGGGGGGCGGCGGTCTTGTGGTGGCCGATGTACTCGGCGAGGTAGCTGGCCGCCCGCTCGGACGGGATGGCCAGGGCGACATCGGCGACCACCGCCCCGGCCGGCGTCTCCGCCCCCGGGGCCGCGTCCCATCCGTCGGGGGTGTCCCGCAGGCAGTTCCGCAGAGCGATCCGGGCCGCCAGCCCGAGGTGGGTGTCGTCGGCCGGGATGGTTGGGATCAGCTCGACCAGCGGCTTGACGAAGTCGGCGTGCGGGTGGGCGGCCACCGCCTGCACCGTCGCCCGCCTCAGCCGCGGGGCGTCGAACTCCGCCAGGACTCTCAGGGCCGTCTTCCGGTGCTGCTCGACCCACCGCGGATGGCTGCCCATCGCCCGCATCACCAGGGTGCTGTACTGGTCCGGGGTCAGCGGCGGCCGGACGGTCTTGGCCGCCTCGACCAGGTACGGGTACAGGTCGGCGACGCCGACCCCGCCGGCCTCGGCGGCGGACGCCACCCACCCGGCCGCGGCCGACATCGTCGCCGGGTTCTCGCCCACGTCCTTCACCCCGTCGCCGCGGATGTCGGGCATCGACCCGGGCTTGGACCTGGCCACGAGCTGGTTCCCGGCCGTCATCCGGACGGTCAGGTTCGGGTGGCCGAGGAGGGCGAACAACTCGACATCCGTGGCCGCGGTGAAGTCGGCCCGGGCCGGCGTCGGCGGCTTCGCGTCCTTCCCCGTCCAGACGATCCGCCAGAGCCGGCCGTGGTCCTTGTCCCGCCCGGGGTGCTTCAGGTCCACCTCGTAGTGGCCGATGATCTTGTTGTAAAAGTCGGTGACGTACAGCGCCCCGTCCGGCCCGAGCTTGATGTCCGTCGGCCGGAACCACCGGTCCTCGCTCACCAGGAAGTCCGGCAGCTCCTTCGCCACCGGCGTACTCCCCTTCCACTCGATCCGGTCGAAGTTGATCCGGTTGGTCACCACGTTGCCGACGAACATGCACCCCTTGTACTCGGCCGGGAAGTGGTCGGCGTCGTACCACGCCACCCCGCACAGCCCGGTGCTGTTGTGGTCGTGCCGGGTGACGTGCGGGCCGTACCCGAGCCCGTCGTGCGGCTTGCCGAAGCTGTCGTAGTACGCCCCGGGGATGACCTGCGTGATCGGCTTCGAGTGGCAGTCGGCCGTGTACAGGTTGAACCACGGGTCGACGGCGATGCCGAACGGGTTGACCTGCCCGCGGGTGACGACCTCGATCCGGCTGCCGTCCGGCCGGAACCGGAAGGTGTGGCCGCTGTTCATGACGACCTCGTGGCCGTCGGTCCCCTTCACCCGCGAGTCGTTGGCGAACCCGTGGCAGGCGTACACCCAGCCGTCCGGCATCAGGGTGAACGAGTTGGTCATGCCGTGGGTGTCGCGGGTGCCGAACCCCGCAAACAGAACCTCCCGCTTGTCCGCCTTGCCGTCGCCGTCGGTGTCGGTCAGCTTGAGGATTTCGCCGACGCTGGAGACGACGCACCCCTTGCAGTCGGGCAGCGGCAGGATGCCGATGGGGATGTTCAGGCCGGCGGCGAACGTCTCGACCTTCCGGGCCTTCCCGTCCGGGCCGAAGTCGGACAGGACGAACAGCTTGTCGGTTCCTTTCCCGGCCGGGGCGGCGAACGGGTAGTGGTACGAGGTGGTGACCCAGAGCCGGCCCTTGGCGTCGAACGCCATCTGCATCGGCTTCTGGATGTCCGGCTCGCTGGCGACGAGCTGCACGTCGAACCCGTCGGGCACCTTGAACGCCTTGCGTTCCTCGGCCGGGGAGCGGGGCCCGGTCGGGGCGACCAGGGCCGGGTCTTCGGCGGCGAGTGCCGGCGAGCAGACGAGCGCGAACAGGACGGCGAGCGGCGGCCGCATCGGCGGGTCTCCGGGGGAGGAGGCGGAGAGCCGATTGTACCACCCCGGGCCGGGACCGGTCAAAGCCCGGCCCCGGCCGGGGCGGTCGGGCCGGCGCCGCGTAGAACAAGTCCACCTCCCCGTCCCACACCAGACCCGTCCGGTGCTGCCATGCGCCTCCGACCGCTGCCCCTCGCCCTCGCCGCTCTGCTCGGGGGGCTAGCGCTCCCCGCTCGGCTGGCCGCGCAGAACGCCGCCGACCTGAAGCCGGCCGCCTACGCCGTCAAGGACGCCCGGGTGGTGGTCGAGCCCGGAACGGTCCTCCCGAAGGCGACGGTCGTGATCCGCGACGGCCTCATCGCCGCCGTCGGGCCGGACGCCGCGATTCCCCCCGACGCCCTGGTCATCGACGGGGCCGGGCTGACCGTCTACCCCGGGTTCGTCGACGCCGGCAGCCCCCGCGGGTACGACCCGGCCCTGCGGCGGTCGCTGGCCGGGCCGCCGGCCGCCGACCAGCGCGAGGCCGACCCGCTGGTCGCCACCAAGCCGGACAACCGCAAGGGGATGACCCCGGAGTTCGCCGTCCAGACGGCCCTGAAGCTGGACGAGGAGGCGGTCGGGCCGTGGCGGCGGGCCGGGTTCACCGCCCACCTGGTCGCCCCCGACGGCGGCTACTTCTCCGGCACCAGCGCCCTCGTCAGCCTGAGCGGGGCGGCCCCCCGCGAGGCGATCCTGAAGGCCCCGGTCGCCCTGCACTCGGCGTTCGGCCGGGTGCAGGGGCCGGACTACCCGACCGCCCTGATGGGCATCGTCGCCCACAGCCGGCAGGCCCTGCTCGACGCCGGCTGGCACCGGCGGCAGCTCGCCGCGTTCGACGGCGGCGGGCGGGTCGGCCGGCGGCCCGCGGCCGACCCGGCCCTGGAGGGGTTCTGGCCGGCCCTGGACGGCAAGCTGCCGGTCGCCTTCGAGGCCGACACCGCCGACCAGATTCACCGGGCGCTCGACTTCGCCGCCGAGTTCAAGCTGAAGCCGGTGGTCGTCGGCGGGCGGCAGGCGTGGAAGGTCGCCGACCGGCTCAAGGCCGAGGGCGTCCCGGTCATCCTGCGGCTCGACTTCCCGAACCCGCCGGACCGGGAGAAGGACCAGCCGGTCCGGGTGCGGGAGGACGCCGAGCGGCGGCGGAAGGAAGACGGGGCCTGTGCCGCCAAGCTGCACGCGGCCGGGGTGAAGTTCGCCTTCACGACGACGGGCCTGACCGGACCGCGGGCGGCCGAGACGTTCCGCGAGAACGTCCGCAAGGCCGTCTCCGCCGGGCTGCCGGCCGACGCCGCCCTGGCCGCCCTGACCCGGGACGCGGCCGACCTGCTCGGCGTGTCGTCCCAGGTCGGGCGGGTGACGAAGGGCCGGGCCGCGCACCTGGTCGTCACCGACGGCGACTTCCACGGGGAGATGGCCCGGTACAAGTGGGCGTTCGCCGACGGGGTGCGGTTCGACCTGGACGACCGGGCCGTCCCGCCGGCCGGGGCCGCGGCCGCGGCCGCCGA
>JAIEQO010000146.1 GCA_019747655.1 Gemmataceae bacterium
GGCCTCGGCGGCCGTCCGGAACGCCACCCCCAGGGCCCGGACCGACCGCCCGTAGGCCGCCGCCCGGGCCAGCGGGTCGTCCGCCCCGGCCAGCTCGACCCCGTTGCCGACCAGCTCGGCCAGGACGACCCGGTTGGCCCGGAACAGCCGCAGCCGGTCGGCCGCGGACAGCCCCGCGGCCGGCTGCTGGGCCCCCGCCCAGGCCGACAGGCCGGCCAGCACCAGGAGTGTGTACCCCGCCCGGCCCATCGCTACGCCCCCAGCTCGGCCCGCAGGGCCTGCACCCGCTTCTGGCCGTCCCGGGCCGTGTCCGCCATCCCCCGCAGGACCGGCTGGGCGGCCGGCGGCGACTCCCCGGCCAGCCGGTCGGCCTGGGTCCCGACCTCGCCCAGCTTGGTCGCCAGCCCGTCCAGGGCGGCCCGCTTCTCGGCCGGCATTAGCGCGGGGTCCTTCGCCACCGCCGCCGCCTGCCGGACCGCCCCGTCGGCCACCGCCGTCTTGAACATCGCCGCCAGGTCGCTCAACTCGCCGGCCTCGGCCACCCGGGCCAGCCCCCGGGCCTCGTCCGCCAGGTCTTCGGTGATCCCGCCCAGGAGCACCAGCCGCTGCTCCGGCTTGGTCTCCAGGACCAGGGCCCGGTTCCGCTGGACCAGCTTTTCCAGGAGCGGGTGCCGGGGGGTCTCGGCCGTCGCGGGGCCCGGTCCCGGCTTCAGGGCCAGCCACCCCCCGACCGCCACCAGCACCGCCGCCGCCAGCCCGCCGGCGTACATCAGCACCGGCCCCGCCAGCAACCGTCGCCCCCCCTTGCGGTAGACCTGCGGCACCCGGCGGATGACCGGCCCTGCGGCCGTCAGGTCGTCGATCAGCTCGGCCTTCAGGTCGTCCGGGGCCGGCGGGACCGGCAGCCGTTCGAGCAGCCCTTCGAGCCGTGCGGCCGTCGGCCACCAAGCGGAACACGCCGGGCACCCGGCGAGGTGGTCGCGGAGGGCGTCCGGCACCTGCCGGGGGTCCGGTAGAGCAAGGACCTGATTCTGTAGGGCTTTACAGTTCATGGCAGTATCGGGTTCGGGCGTCGGGTGGGGTGGTTTTGGGTTCCCCCCTCCCCCCTGCTTGCGAAACCCCTCCGAATCCCACCGCTCGGGCCGACCGAAGCTGTTGACCCGTAACCGCTTCTGCAACCTCGGTCCGGGCCTTCCGTGACGACCGGGCGGTCACGGACGTTGCTCGAACCGCTTACCCACTTACGACTTCCGACCGTTTTTCCCGTTGCCGTATCCGGTCACGGTCGCCGCCTCACTCCGCCGAGCCGGTCGACCAGCCTGAAATTAGTATACACAATACCACTTACTTACACCCGCCGCAACCTCGGTAGCCGTCCGGTGGTGTTTCGGTTCGGTGGTTTTCGGGAGGGCGAGGCTCCCGCCGAGCCGGGGAAACCAACCGCGGTCGCCGGCTCGGCGGGAGCCTCGCCCTCCCAAATGAGCACGACCGGCCGCCCTTACACCTTCTCCTCCGCCGCCCCCGGCGGCAGCAGCTCCGGGGAGAGCACCGCCAGGAGCTTCTGGCGGGCCTTGAACACCCGCCACCGGGCCGTCTCCTCGGTCGTCCCGAGGATGCGGGCCACGTCCCGGAACGGCAGCCCCTCGTCCACCCGGAGCATCAGGGCCGTCCGGAAGTCGGGCGGGAGGGCCGCCACCGCCTTCCCGACCAGCTCCAGGGCCTCCCGGTCCTCGGCCGCGTGGACCGGGCCGCCGAGGTCCGGGGCGGCCGCGTCTTCCGGGAGCGGGAGCTTGGCCCGCCGGCCGGCCCGCTTCTGGTTGACGAAGTTGTTGTGCCCGATCCGGAACACCCACGCCCGGAAGTTGCTGCCCGGGCGGAACGAGTTCACCGCCGCCAGGGCTTTGAGGAACGTCTCCTGGGTCAGGTCCTCGGCCGCGTGCCGGTCCCGGGTCAGGTGGTACAGCCAGCGGTACAGCCGGTCCCAGTACCGGTCGACCAGGCGGGCGAACGCCCCCCGGTCCCCGGCCTGGGCGGCCCGCATCCAGTCGGCCTCCTCGGCGGGGGCGGCGGGGGGGTCGGGTTCGGGCGGCACGCGGCGGCGGTCCATCGGCGGGGGGTTCGGGGCAGCCCAACCCCACCATACCCCCCCCGCCGGGCGGTTGTCCAGCCGCCGGCCGGCGGGTTTACCGGTCTAACGATCGGCCGGGGGAAACGTTGGCGGGCCGGGAGGACGGTCACCGTCACCGGCGTCCGGCGAACCCCGAGCGTGAGCGAGGGGGTGGGGGTGGGGGTGGTGTGGATGCCCCCCTCCCTGACGGTCGGGGTTCGCCGGGGGGGCGGCATGAGAACCCCCTCGCTCACGCTCGGGGTTCGCCGGGGGCAGGTCACCCCCTCCCTGACGGTTGGGGTTCGCCGGCCGGAGTCGGCGGGCGTACAACGCCGGGGGTCGAGGGTCGCGCCGTGGACCGGTACTGGCACTTCACCTGGCGGACGTACGGCACCTGGCTGCCCGGCACCCCCGGGTTCGTCGGGGACCACGTCCCGGACGGCATCACCCGGGTGTCCGCCAACCGCCCCGGCCACCCGACCGCCGAGCCCCAGCCGGCCCTCGCCCGCTACGCCGCCGCGATCTCGGCCGACCCGGTCGGACTGACCCCGGCCCAGGCGGCCGCGGTCGCACGGCAGCTCCGGGAAACGGCCGCCTACCGCGGCCGCCTGATCCTGGCCGCAGCCGTACTGGTGAACCACGTCCACCTGGTCTTCGGCACCCCCGGCGACCCCGACCCCGACCGGATGCTGGCCGACTGGAAGGCCTGGGCCAGCCGTGCCCTGAACCGGCTGGCCGGGTGGGCCGCGCCGGCCCCCCGGCCGGTCTGGTGGGAGCGGGACGGGTCGAAGCGGCCGCTCAAGGGGGGACCGGCCCGGGCGTCGGCCGTCCGATACGCCCGGGACCAGGACGGGCCTCTGGTGGTGTGGGTCGGCGACGAGGCCGCCGACCTGTTGGCTGCCTACCCCGCACCGGGCGAACCCCGAGCGTGAGCGAGGGGGTGCATTCACACCACCCCACCCCCTCCCTGACGGTCGGGGTTCGCCGGGGGAGCCGGCCTCACCCCCCGAACAGCCGGCCGAGCCACCCCGTCTTCTCGGCCGCCGCCGGGTCGAGCATCTTGATCAGGGCCCCGACCGTCTCCCGGCTGCCCAGCACCACCGGCCCGCCCCACCCGTCGACCAGCCGCGGGTAGTCGGCCACGAACCGGTCCCGGGACGCCACGGCCCGGCGGCGGAAGTACCGCCGGACCAGCCACATCACCCAGCTCACCAGGGCGAACGCGGCCGGCGCGGCCAGGGCGGCGGCGACGGTCGCCGGCACCTCACCCTCGGCCGGGTGGAAGAAGTTGCCCACCGTCCGGGCCGGCCGGTAGATCGCGTGGTAGGCCGCCAGCCCGGCCCCGATCGCGGCCAGCGGGCCGAACGTGGCCACCCCGAGGCCCCAGGTCAGGTTGACGGCGTCGTTGGCGTTGTCGAGGACCTTGTCGTGGTCCCGCAGCCGGGCCACCAGCAGGACCTTCTTGGTCGGGTCGGCGGCCAGCTCCTCGGACGACGGGCCGGAGGCGGCGGCCGGCCGGACCGGCGGCTCCAGCTCCTCCCGGAGCCGGCGGACGGCCGCCCGGCTGTCC
>JAIEQO010000603.1 GCA_019747655.1 Gemmataceae bacterium
CCCACCTGGGATCTGCGCGGGGGGGGGGGGGGGCGCCCCCCCCTTTTGTGTATTCCCCCCGGGGGGCCCCCCCCCCCCGCTCGCCAAGACCTTCACTTCCCCGCGTCGTCGAGCAGTGGGCGGAACGGCCCGAGCCCGGCGGCCGGGTCGAACGGGGCGTCCAGGTTGGCCCAGTCGCCGGCCCCGCCGACCTCGCCCGGGGCCTTCGACCGGAAGTAGGCCCGCAGCCGCTCGCCCGTGGCGGCGTCGGCCGTCCGGACGTGCAGCCGCAGCCGCGGCGGGTCGCCCGGGCTCAGCCCCGCCACCGCCGCCCGCCCCCCGGCCAGCACCGGCAGCAACTCCTTCCGACCGGCTACCCCGACCGCCAGCTTGACCGCCGGCTTGTCCGCCCACCGGCCGCCGTCCGTCGCCACCCAAGCCGTCGCGTCCGCCGGCACCCGTTCGGCCACCGCCTCCCGCAGCCCGGCCGGCAGCTCCCGCCCGCCGGTCGGGTCGGCGTCCCGCTCGGTCCAGCCGAACACCCAGTCATTCGCCGACGCCCGGGCCAGCTTGAGCGGGGCCCCGCCCGCCTCGACCTCGTACCGGTCCGGGCCGGTCTTGCGGGCCTTCAGGGCCTTCAGGAAGGCGTCCTCGTCGGCCACCGGCCGGCGGAGGACCAAGGCCACGGCGAACCGCAGCTCGCCGCCATCGGCGTCCGGGACGACGGCCCCGCCGGCGAGGTGGTCGACGGCCTGGAGGGTGATCCCGGCCTGGGCGAGGGCCCCGAGGGCGGACGCGGGGACACCGGCCCGGGTCAACAGGGCGACGGGGTCCTGGCCGGTCCGGGCGGCGTACTCCAGCAGCGGCCCCGGCCGGACGGCGAAGGCCACGTTCGCCCCGGGCGGGAGGTAGCCGAGGCCGCGGAGGGAGAGGGGCGGGACGGCGGCCGCGTCCGGGGGCGGGTCGGCGACCGGTACAGGGGCCGGCGAGCGGTCCCGGAGCATCCAGACGGCCGCGCCGCCGGCGACGAGGACCAGCACGAGGGCCGGGACCAGCCAGGGCGTCTTCGTCCGGGTGGGCTCGGGCGGCAGGGTAGCTGCGACCGGCGGCGGGACGGGCCCGCCGGGGTCGCCGGCCCGGACCGGGAACCGCTCCCCGCACCGGGGGCAGTCGGCCCGGCCGGCCGGCGGCGCTTCGGGTAGGGCGAACCCGGCGTTGCAGTAGGGGCAGGAGACCCGGACGGGCATGAACGGCTCCGTGAGCGTCGGGCCGTCAGGCCGACGGTCGGAAGCAACAACCGTCGGCCTGACGACCCGACGCTCGCCGGGTCACTTCTCGGCCGCCGCGAAGGCGTGCTGCTTCTGGTGGTACGGGCCGTCGAAGTCGGTGGTCGACTTGAACCGCTCGTGCCGGCCGTCCCCGGCGTGCGGCTTGACCTTCGCCAGGAGGGCGTCCAGCTCGGCCCCCTGATACGGCTTGAAGGCCCGGGCGATCGCCAGGTTCTTCTTCAGCACGTCCATCGAGTCGATCCCGACGACGACCGTGCTGACCGGCTGCGACAGGGCGAACCGGATGCACTCCTCGGCCGTCGCCACCTTCTCCTGGACGATCTTCCCCTTGCCCCCGCCGAGCGACTTCATGCCGATCACGGCCGTCCCCTGCCGCTCGGCGGCCGGGATGACCTGCTTGACGAAGCTCCGGTAGTGGTGGTCGCAGACGTTCACCGGCATCTGGACCGTGTCCCACTGGTGGACCGGCATCATCAGCAGGTGGATGTGCGGCGACTTGTGCCCGGTGAACCCGACGAACCGGGTCTTCCCTTCCTTCTGGAGTTTCAGGAGTTCGGCCAGCCCGCCGTGCTCGACCACCCACTCGGGGTCGTTGTCCCAGTTGATCTCGTGCATCTGGACGAGGTCGATCACGTCCGTCTTGAGCCGCCGCAGGCTGTCCTCGACCTGGGACCGGACGCCGGCCTTATCCCGGGCGCAGACTTTGGTCATCAGCGTACACATCTTCCGCCACTTGCCGCCGTCGGCGGACAGGGCCTGGCCCATGATCTCTTCCGACCCGCCGTCGTGGTAGTCCCAGCAGTTGTCGAAGAAGGTCAGGCCCTCGTCGAGGGCGGTGTGCATGATCTTGACGGCCTCGGCCTTGTCCTTCACGTCCCCGATGTGCCACCCGCCGAGGCACAGGACCGAGACGTTCAGCCCGGTCCGGCCGAGCGGGCGGGTGGGCAATCCTTTGCCCGGGGCGTCGTCGGCCGCGGCCCCGCCGGCGGCGACGGCGGCCGTGGCGGCGACCCCGGCCTGGAGGAACTCGCGGCGGGTCTCGTCGGCAGACATGGCAGACCTCCGGGGGGGTGGGTCCTGGGACCGCGGCCGTCCCGGCCGCTCTTCGTCCGGCGACCGGGGGCGGCCGGGACGGCCGCGGTCCCAGGTGCCGGTGGTCACGCGAACGCGGTGCCGTCGTCGCGGGGCAGGCCGAGGTCGAAGTCGTCCGGGAGCCGCCGGCGGGGCTTCGGGTCCTTCGGCGGCGGGGGCAGCGGCTCCCACCGGCCCAGGGCCAGCTCGACCGCCCAGCAGCCGCGGGCGTGCTGGGGCGGGTCCTTCAGCCCCTTCTCGGTCCCCCGCAGGTGCCGTAGCACTTGCTCCTCGTCGCAGTCGGCGTCGAGCAGGGCGTCGGCCAGGATGGGCAGCCGGTCCCAGGCCCGGTCGGCGTGGATGCCGCGGGCCAGTTCCAGCACGGCCGGGGTCCGCCAGTCCGGCTCGAACCGGGGCGGCTTGAACGGGTTGCCGACGACCTCCCGGAGGACCCGGGCCAGGTGCCGGGCGGACGCCCCGTGCCCGGGCTCCTCCTCTGGGCCGTCGTCCGCGTCGCCGAGCCCGGCCGACTCCTCCACCTTGCGGACGATCTCCTCGGCCCGGGCGGCCTCCAGCCGCTTGTTCTTGGCGGCCGCCGCCCGGTCGGCCAGCTCGTCCCCGTCGTGCTTGAGCCGCAGGGCGACGTTGGCCTCGGTGGCGGCCCGGGTGCGGGTCTCGCCGGCCTGGTCGGCGGCCGCCCGGAGCATGTCGAACGCCCCCGGCCCGGGCTCGGCGAGCAGCCCGGCGACGGCGTCGGCCGCCTCGGACACGGCCGCCCCGGCCAGCTCGATGGCCGTCCGGGCGTGCCGGCTGGCGGCCCGGAACAGGGGGAACGCCGGGGCGATCTGGTTCGGCCGGGTCAGGAGCGGGTCGTCCTGGTCGGCGGCGTCCGGGTCGGCCGAACGGACGACCTCCCGCTGGGCGGCCTCGGCGGCGGCCGACGCGGCCGGGGCGGCGTCCTGGACGAGCTGCTTCCACCGAGCCCGGTCGGCCGGGGGGAGGGGCTGGTCGGCGAGTTCGACGGCCTCGACGGCGTCGCGGAAGGGGCCGGCCGGGAGGAGGTCCCAGAGCCGGCGGACGTGGGCGGCGGCCAGGAACGCCCACTGGCGGGGGGTGAGGCGGTCGGCGACGAAGTCCAGCATGGCCTCGCCGTCGGCCCCGGAGAGCCAGGTGGTTTCGGTCATCGGGGGCCGCCGGGGTGGGCCGCGGGGCCGAACCCCCGCGTCATCCCGTCAGGGTACAGGACGGCGGGAACGGGGTCCATGACGGAAGGAGACGGATGGGGACCCGGGTGGGGTTGAGTAGACCCGGGGTTCCACCCGGGACGTGGCCGGACCCGGG
>JAIEQO010000362.1 GCA_019747655.1 Gemmataceae bacterium
CCGCGAGCAGCGCCTCGACCGCCCGCCGGAGGGCCGGGCCGCCGGCACATTCGGCATCGAGCAGGGCCGCCCGGGCGGCCGGGTCGGGCTCCTCGACGGCCCGGAGGAACAGCTCGTTCGCGCGGGGGTTCCACTCGGCCATGACGGCACCGGGGTCGGCGGCGGGATCGGCTCACCCCAGTTGGCGGAAGCCGACCGCCAGTTGCACGCGAAATCCGGAGATTTTTTCTCCCCGCCGCCGGCGGCCACGGTGGACCGGGATCACCGAACGTGCCGCCAGGCGGTATACTCGGGGATGGGTCCCGTTCCCCTCGCCACCGCCGGGGGTTCCGCCATGTCGATCTTCGGGGTCACGCTCCTCGCGGCCGTCGGACCGGCCGCCCCGCCCCCGGTCGCCGACCACGACCCGCCCCCGCCCGGGGCCGTGGCCCGGGTCGGCACCACCCGGCTCCGGCTCCACGGCGGGCCCGCCCATCTGTCGGCCGACGGACGGGAGGCCGTCACCGTGTCCGGCCATGAGGTCGAGGTGTGGGACGTGGCCACCGGCCGGCGGACGGCGACCGTCCCCTTCCTCGGGTCGATGGCCGCCGCCTTCGCGTTCGACCCGAAGGCCGGTCGGCTGCTGGTCATCGGGACGCCCAGCCGGCCCGGTGCCGACTCCAACGACTCGACCGTCTGGGTGGTCGACGTGCCCGGGCGGAAGGTCGCCCACGAGTTCAACCCGCCCCGGTCCCGGGCCGGCCTGCCGCACCGGTGGCGGGCCTCCCCCGACGGCAAGCGGGTGGCCTCGGCCGACGACTTCGGCATCCGGGTCTGGGACGTGGACACCGGCGACCCGCTGGCGGCGATGGCCCACCCGGGGTGGCCGGAGGCGTTCGCGTTCACCCCGGACGGGAAGGCCCTGGTAATCGGCCGGGACAAGCTCGAACTGTGGGAGTGGGAGGGGAAGGACGACCCGCGGCCGCTGCCCCTCCCGGCCGGGTTCCGGCCCGGGCCGGCCGCGTTCTCCCCGGACGGCAAGGCGGTGGTCGTGGCGTCGGCCGCCGACGGCCGGCTGCTCGTGTTCGACCGAGCAACCGGCAAACAGACCGCCGCGTTCGACATCCTCGCCAACCCCCGGTCGCTCGCCGTCAGCCCGGACGGGAAGACGCTGGCCGCCGGGTACTACCCGGACCGGACGGACGGGCCCGAGGTACGGGCCGTCGTCCTGTGGGACCTGGCGACCGGGAAGGAGGCCGGCCGGCTGCCGGTCGGCGGCGGGTTCACCCACCACGTCGACTGGTCGGCCGACGGCACCCGGCTGTCCGCCGTCGGCGGCCGGCTGCGGGTGTGGGACGCCAAGACGCTCAAGCCCGTGACGCCGGACGTGCCGGGGCACGACGGCCCGGTCCGCTGCCTGGCGCTCGGGCCGGACGGCCGGCTGTTCTCGGCCGGCCACGACCGGACCGTCCGGTCGTGGGACCCGGACACCGGCCGGCCCGGGCCGGTGCTGGAGGCGGACGGGGACATCACCGGGCTGGCCGTCTCCCCGGACGGCAAGCTGGTCGCCGGGTCGGGGTACGCGAACGACCTGCGGGTCTGGGACGTGGCCACCGGGGCGCTCCGGTACAAGCTCCGGGGGAACGGCCGGCTGGGCGGCAAGCGGGTGGTCGGGTTCACCGCCGGCGGGAAGCGGCTGGTCGCCTGGGGCGACGACCTCCGGCTGCGGGTGTGGGACGTGGGGACCGGGAGGAAGGTGGCCGAGCACCCGACCTTCCCGGACGGGGAGACGGACTGGGACGAGAACGACATGCGGGCCGGTAACGGGGAGATCATCTTCTCCCCGGCCGCCCTGAGCCGGGACGGGGCCGTGTTCGCCGTCTGCACCGGTCGGGAAATCCGCGTGTACGACGTGGCCACCGGGAAGGAGCGGCCGCGGCTGCCGACCAATGGGGGATGGACCCGGACCCTGGCCCTGTCGCCGGACGGGTCCCGATTGGCGTTCAGCCAACAGGGCTACGGGCCGGAGGAGACGCTCCCCGACGGGACGGTCCGGCGGGCCGCGGCCACCGACCACCCGGTCGCCATGTGGGACACGACGACGGGCAAAGCGGAGTGGGAGGGGCGTGGGGCCGGGGAGGCGGGGGAGGCCCTGGCCTTCTCGCCGGACGGCCGGGCGGTCGGGGAGCTGGCCGACATCGCCGGGACCGGGCCGGAGTTCCGTTGGGTGGACGTGGCGACGGGAAAGCCGGCCGGGCGGGTGGCGGTGGCCCCGATCTGGGGCGGGGCCGGGGTGGCCGTCTCGGCGGACGGCAAGCGGGTGGCCGTCCCGCTCAAGGACGGGACCGTAGCCATCTACGAACGGCCGCCGGGGGCGGGGAAGTAGTCCCGGGTCGGTCACCCCGGGTGTTACCCGCACCGGGGCGTCTCGGACCCTTGCCCCGGCCACCCGAACCGGCCCACCACCCGGCCACAACCGCTTGTTTACTGATAAATTGTATAAGAAAATGAAGTGTGGTGGGGCCGGTGGGCCCGCGAGGTGGGAGCCGGCCGACCGATGCCGTATACGGCATCGGTGGCGTGAGGACCGAAACTGTGGATCGGCAAAATGTTACGACTCGAAAATGGGTCGACCGTGACCGTCTCGGCGTCGGTCCCGAGGTGCCGAGTGTGGTCCGAGCCCTGGCATTTCCAGAGTTTACCGCGGCGGTCGTGACCGGTGAAAAAATAAGGGGGGAGGGGGGTTAGGCCCCGAATCACTCCCCGGCCGGCAGCCAGTCGGCCACGTCGAACCGGCTGTGCGGGTTGGTGGCCGGGTCCAGGACCGCCGCCTCGTAGGCCGGGCGGCAGGCGAGGAGCACCGCCCGCAGGTCGTCGGCCGGCCAGTACCCCTGCTCCCGGCAGAACAGGAGGTCCGTACCCGCCCCGGCGATGTGGACCACCTCGGCGGCCGGCAGGGCCCGCCGGACCAGCCCGCCGAACTCCCGCCCGGCGTCGCTGTCCGGGACGACCGCGAACGACCGCTCGTCGCCCGCCGGGCCGTCGGTCGGGGCCGCCCGCCGGTGGTACTCCCGGACCCGGTCGAGGGGGTCGGCCCCGGCCGCCCGGGCGGCACTCAGCTCCACCTCGGTCACGTCGGCCGCCGGCAGGAGGTCCGCCAGGAACCCCGCCGCCTGCTCGGCCATCGGCCCGGCCAGCGTCCGGTCCAGGTCGGCCCCTCCGCCGCACAGCCCGACCAGCCCGCCGGCCGGCCCCAGGACCAGCCCCTGCAACTGGCCGTCCAGCCGGTGCAGGTCGTCCGGCCGGACGGCTGCCAGAAGCCGGTCGACCGCCCGGTCCGGCCGGCCCTCCCCGCCGGGCAGGACCATCCGGGCCGTGCCCCCGGGCGGCGGGGTCGGCTCGACCGCCTCGTCGGCCAGGGTGTCGGCCCCGGGCTCGGCCGACTGGGGCCCGCCGAGCACGATCAGCGGGGCCAGCCGGGCCCGGGCGGCGGACAGGTCGCCCAGCCGCTCGTCCGCCTGCCGGCGGGCGGCCCGGTAGAACCGGGCGGTGGCGTCCAGCCGGTCCTCTTCGAGCCGCAGCCGGGCGAACTCCCGGAGGGCGTCGAGCAGGTGGCGGGCGGCCCGTCCCGGGCCGTCGCCGATGAACCCGAGGGCCCCGCCGCCGGCCCGGCAGGCTTCGAGGGCGGCCTGCACGTCGGCCCGGGCC
>JAIEQO010000555.1 GCA_019747655.1 Gemmataceae bacterium
TCGGGTACGGCTTCCGGGTCGTGCCCATACCCGGAAAGAGTGCGGCCTCAGAGGCTTAGATTCACAACAGCCTCTAGACTGAACCTGAAACTGCTCTAGGTCCTGGGGAGGGGTCTCCCGCATTTCCCCGGAACCTCTGCCCCGGGTCCGGTGTTAGACTCGGTGTGGCCCTTGTTCGGCGAGGCCGACCGATGCGACCCTTCCGCCTGCTGGCCGTGTTCGCCCTGACCGCCGGGCTGGCCGTCGCCCTCGGCGACGTGTCGTCCGCCGACGATTCGCCCGCCACCAAAGCCGAGAAGCTGGCCAAGCTGAAGGAGAAGCTCAAGAACGCCGACCCGGCCACCAAGGCCAAGCTGCTGGAGAAGTTCAAGAACGCCGACCCCGAGACCAAGGCCAAGTTCAAGGGCCTGTTCAAGGGGCAGGGCAAGGGGAAGGGCAAGGCCGAGCCGCCCCAGGCCCCGCCGCCGGCGCTCGCCCCGGCCAAGCCGACCGCCCCCCCGCCGAAGCCGCCGGCCGAGCAGAACCCGGCCGCCCTCGCCCGGCTGATCGACGGGCACCTCGACCGGAAGCTCTCTGAGGCGAAAGTTTCGCCCGCCCCCCAAGCCACCGACGACGAATTCCTCCGCCGGGCCTACCTCGACCTCTCCGGGGTCATCCCGACCCTGGCCCAGGCCAAAGCGTTCCTCGACGACAAGGCCCCGGACAAGCGGTCGCGCCTCATCGACGAACTGCTGGCCGGCCCGAACTTCGGCCGGCACCTCACCGACGGCTGGATGGCCAAGCTCGTCCCCGGCGGGACCGACAACCGGTTCATCCCCCGCGACCCGTTCGGCGACTGGCTGGAGAAGCAGTTCAACGACAACCGGCCGTGGAACGAGGTGGTCGCCGACATCCTGACCGCGACCGGGACGGTCGAGGAGAACCCGGCCGTCACCTTCGTCCTGGCCAACCGGTCGACCGACAAGCTGACCGACCAGACCACCCAGCACTTCCTCGGGGTGCAGCTCCAGTGCGCCCAGTGCCACAACCACCCGTTCACGGAGTGGAAGCAGGCCGAGTACTGGGGGGTGGCCGCGTTCTTCGAGAAGGTCAAGCCGGACAACCCGCGGAACGTCCTGCGGGGGTTCGACAACCTCAAGATCGGGGTGGCCGAGGGGGTCGGCCGGAGCAAGGTCAAGGACTTCTTCCCCGAGGGGGCGAAGACGGTCCCGGCCAAGTTCCTCGGCGGGCCGGAGCCGGAACTGAACCGGGCCGCCCCGTACCGGCCGGTGCTGGCGACGTGGCTGACCGCGGCCGACAACCCGTACTTCGCCAAGGCGATGGCCAACCGGGTGTGGGGGCAGCTCTTCGGCCGGGGGATCGTTAACCCGGTGGACGACCTGCACGACGGCAACCCGCCGAGCCACCCCGAGTTGCTCGACACGCTGGCGAAGGACTTCGCCGCCAACGGGTTCGACCTGAAGTACCTGTACCGGGCCGTCTGCAACACGAACGCCTACGGCCGGACCAGCAAGCCGCCGAAGGGGGCGGCCGACCCCGACCCGGCCCTGTTCGCCCGGATGACGGTCAAGGTGATGACGCCCGAGCAGCTCTTCGACAGCCTGGCCCAGGCGACCGGGGCCCAGGCCCAGATCGCCGAGCGGATGAAGGACAACCCGAAGCGGGGGCCGGTCGGCCCGCGGAACCAGTTCGTCCAGTTCTTCCTGGCCGGGGCGGAAGAGGCCAACCCGGTCGAGTACGAGGCCGGCATCCCGCAGGCCCTGAAGCTGATGAACTCCCGGCTGGTCGGGAACCCGGCCGCCGTCCGGGCCTACGCCTCGCCGTCGGACCCGCCGGCCGCGGTGTTCGAGCGGGTGTACCTGGCGGCCCTGTCCCGCCGGCCGACTCCGGCCGAGGTCAAGAAGTTGAACGGCTACATGACGAAGGCCGGCAACCCCGCCGCCGGGTACAGCGACGTGCTGTGGGCGGTGCTCAACAGCAGCGAGTTCACGATGGTCCGGTAGCGAAGTTTCGAGTTTCGAGTTTGAAGTTTCGAGTTCGGAATCGACCGCCTCGGACTCCAACCGCGAAGCTCGGCCGCTAACTCGAAACCTTTAACTCGAAACTCGAAACTCCCATGTCCCCGAACTTGCTCGAATCGACCCGCCGCCGGTTCCTCCAGTTGTCCGCCGCCGGCGTCGGTACGGCGTCCCTGTCCGGCTGGCTGGAGGTGCTGGCCGGGCGGGCGGCCGCGTCCCAGGCCCCGAAGGGCAAGGCCAAGGCCTGCGTCCTCCTGTGGATGGACGGCGGCCCGAGCCACAAGGACACCCTCGACCTCAAGCCCGACGGCAAGGGGGCCGGGGAGTTCAAGCCGATCAAGACCTCGGCCCCTGGGGTCGAGGTCAGCGAGCACCTGCCGCACCTGGCCCAGGTGATGAAGCACGGGGTCGTCGTCCGCGGGATGTCGACCGGCGAGGGGGCCCACGCCCGGGCCAAGTACAACCTCCACACCGGCTACCGGGAGGGGCAGGGCGGGCTCGTCTACCCGAGCCTCGGGGCGATCGTGGCCAAGGAAGTCGGCAAGCCCGACACCGCCGTCCCGGCGTTCGTGGCCATCGGCAACCGGACCTTCGGCAGCGGGTTCCTCGGGCCGAAGTACCAGCCGCTCAACGTCCAGGACGCGAGCCGCGGGGTGGACGACCTGAAGGCCCTGGTCGGCGGCCCCCAGCAGGCCAACCGGCTGTCGCTGCTCGACGAGATGGAGCAGGCGTTCCACGGGGAGTACAAGGCCCCGGTCATCACCGACCACAAGACCACCTACGAGCGGGCCGTCAAGCTGATGAACGCCAAGGAGGCGAGGGCGTTCGACCTCGCCCAGGAGCCGGCCGCCGGGCGGGCGAAGTACGGGACCGGGAAGTTCGCCGACGGCTGCCTGATGGCCCGCCGGCTGGTCGAGGTCGGGGTGCCGTTCGTCGAGGTCGGCCTCGGCGGGTGGGACACCCACCTGGACAACTTCGAGCGGGTCAAGAGCCTGTCCGGGCAGATCGACACCCCGGCCGCCGCCCTGATCGAGGACCTGAAGCAGCGGGGGCTGCTCGACTCGACGCTGGTGATCTGGATGGGCGAGTTCGGGCGGACCCCGAACATTAACACCCGGGGCGCGAAACCCGGCCGGGACCACTACCCCCGGGCCTGGAGCCTGGCGATGTGGGGCGGCGGGGTGGCCGGCGGGCGGGTGTACGGCAAGACCGACGCGGACGGCGCGGCCGTCACCGACGGCAAGGCCGGGGCCGCCGACTTCCTGGCGACCGTCTGCGAGCTGATGGGGATCGACCACACCAAGCAGAACGACACCCCGATCGGCCGGCCGATCCGGATCGTGGACAAGCCTTCGGCGTTCACCTCGAAGATCGTCTGAAACCAATAACCCCACCCCCTAACCCCCTCCCCCGCGGGGGGAGGGGGGACCAGACCCGAGTGGTCGTTTGGTCCCCCCTCCCCCCGCGGGGGAGGGGGTTAGGGGGTGGGGTCTTCGCCCCCCGGACATTCCCCCGTTTACCGATCCCCTCCGGTGGTCTATACTTCACACTTGAACCGCGGGGCCGCGGTCCGCCGACCTGCCCGGTCGGGCCGGCCCCCGGCCGCGAGGCGTCCGGCGTGAAGGCCATCATCAGCGACATCCACAGCAACCTGGAGGCCTTCCAGGCGGT
>JAIEQO010000029.1 GCA_019747655.1 Gemmataceae bacterium
GGTCGCGGCCCGGGCCGCCCGGTCCTGGGACGACTCGGTCGCGGGCGAGTGGGAGCGGACCCACGTGCGGCTGGTCCGCGGCCGGCAGGGGGTGTGCCGGGCGGCCGCCCGGGTCCTCCGGTCGCCGGCCCTAACTGGCCTGGCCGTCCGCGCCCTATCAATGGTGCCGGTGCTGTCCCGGCCGGTGGTCGCGGCGCTGAACCGACCGTCGGTCGTTCCCACCGGGCACGTTGCATGAGTCTGGTCATCCACGGCCTCGGGACGGCCCACCCGCCGGACGCCGTCACCGCCGACGACGGCCTCCGGCTGGCCCGCCGCTTGGCCGGCCCGGACGTGCGGACCTCCACTTGGCTCGGGCCGGTGTACGCCCATTCCGGGGTGAACCGCCGGTATCAGGTGATCGGCGGGCCGGTCGTCCGGGACGTGCTCGCCGGGACGACGGAGTCGGGGTCGCCGTTCCTGCCGACCCCCGAGAACGACGGGGTCGGGCCGACCACCGCCGAGCGGATGCGGGTGTACGCCGCGGAGGCCGGGCCGCTCGCCCTGCGGGCCGCGACACAGGCCGTCGTCGAGAGCGGCTTCGAGCCGGGCTCGTTCACCCACCTCGTCACGGTGTCGTGTACCGGGTTTGCGGCCCCGGGGGTGGACCTGGCCCTGATCCGCGGGCTGGGGCTGCGGCCGACGGTGGAGCGCACGCACGTCGGGTTCATGGGCTGCCACGGGGCCCTGAACGGCCTGCGGGTGGCCGACGCCTTCGCGGCCGCCGACCCGGCCGCCCGAGTGCTCCTCTGCGCGGTCGAGCTGTGCAGCCTGCACTACTACTACGGCAACGCCGCGGACAAGTTGATCGCCAACGCCATCTTCGCCGACGGGGCGGCGGCCGTGGTGGGTGCGGGACGGCCAGCCCAAGACCCCTCCCCCCGGCCCCCTCCCCGCAACGGAGAGGGGGAGCAGGAGGGCGGTTCGGTGGATTGGTCCCCCCTCTCCCCCCGGGGGAGGGGGATAGGGGGAGGGGTCTCCTCCGGCCGGGGGGTGGGGTCTTCTTGGGCGGTGAGCGCCACCGGCTCCTGCCTGATCCCGGACTCGGCCGCGGAGATGGGCTGGGTGGTCGGCGACCGGGGGTTCGAGATGACCCTGTCCCGGAGGGTCCCGGGGCTGATCGCCGGGGCCGTCCGGCCGTGGCTGGAGGTCTGGCTCGGTGACAACGACCTGTCACTGTCCGAGGTGGGGAGCTGGGCGGTCCACCCCGGCGGGCCGAAAATCCTGTCGGCCGTGGAGGAAGGGCTCGGTCTGCCACCGGACGCCCTAGCCGCGTCCCGGGCGGTGTTCGCCGACTACGGGAACATGTCGTCCCCGACCGTCCTGTTCGTCCTCGACCGGCTGCGGCGGGCGGACGCCCCCCGGCCGTGCGTGGCCCTCGGGTTCGGCCCCGGACTGGTGGCCGAGGCCGTCCTGTTCCGCTGACCGCGGCTACTTCCCGCCCGTGACCGTGACCGACTTGGACGCCTCGACCGGGCGGCTGCCGAGGGCGTCGGCCGCCAGCGTCATCCGGAAAACGGCTTCGCCCGACCGGTCGGCCCGGAAGGTCAGGGTGTACTCCCGCTGGCCGCCGGCCGGGACCGTCTCCGCCGGGAACGCCAGCTTCCCGCCCGGGGCCTCGGCCCGTGGCGTCGCCTCCACCAGGCTGACCCCGGCCGGTAGCTCGACCGTCACCCGGGCGTTGCGGGCCGGCTCCCCGCCGTTGTTCCGCACCCGGACGGTCAGCACCCCCGGCCGGCCGACCGGCAGCGGGGCCGACGGGTCGAACACCTGTTCCCACACCAGGGCCGCCGTCCCCTCGAAGACGGTGGCCACCTCCTGCCCGGCCGTCTGCCGCCGGCTGTCGGTGGCCGTCGCCCCGACCACCCGCCGGCCGGACGTGACCGCTTCGAGCGTGTACGTCAGCTCCCACGCCTCGCCCGCGGCCAGCCGGGGCAGGACCCAGGACACGGCGTCCCGGCTGGCCTGCCCGCCCTCCGACTTCCGCCGCAGCCGGCACCCGGGCGGGACGGCACCCGTGACCCGGACGTTCGCCGCCGTGAGGGTGCCGGTGTTGCGGACGGTGATGACGTAGTCGGCCTTCTCCCCGGGGCCGACCGGCCCGGACGGCCCGGCCAGCTTCAGCCCGAGCCCCGGGACCAGCACCCGGGTCGCGGCCTCGGCCTTCCCGTGGTCCCCCTTCGTAGCCTCGACGGCGGTGGTGGTCAGCGCCTCGCCGGCCTGCTTCGGGGTCAGCCGGTACTCGATCACCTGCCGCCGGCCGGGCATGACCGTCCCGACCTCCCACTCCCACTGGTTGCCGGCCGGGTCCTTCGTCTTCCGCCCGCCGGCCGTCACCGCCTCGACCTCGGCCCCGGCCGGGACCGTCTCGACCACCCGGACCCCCTCGGCCGGGACCCGGCCGGTGTTCTCGACCACCACCCGGACGGCGAACGGCTCGTCCCGGACGGCGTCCTTCGGGGCTGCCTTCGTCACCTTCACCCCCGGCCGGGTGAGCCGGGTCGTCACCGCCTCCCCGTGCTCGAACCGGACGTAGGCGATGTTTCGCACCTCCTTCGCGTCCGCCTTCGGCTTCAACACCAACTCGATGGTCTTGGACTGGCCGGCCTTGAGCGTACCCACGGCCCAGACGAGCTGCTGGGCGGTGGACTGCTTGTCGTCCGGCTTCGGCTCGGCCCGGACGAAGGCGGCACCGTCCTGGAGCGGGTTACGGACGGTGACGCCGTGGGCGTCGGCCGACGACGTGTTCTGGACGTGGAGGACGTACTTTACGTCCTCCCCTTGCGGGGCGTCGGCCGGGACCCGGACCTGGATGCGGACGACCGGCGGGGGCGGGTCGGCGACCGCCCGGCCGACCGGCGGCGGCTCGCGATTCGCTGGGCCGGCGGCCGGGCCGACCGTTTGGCGGAACTGGGCCGGCTCGACGGCCGCGTCCTCGAACGGCAGCTCCAGCGGCGGCAGCATCCCGGGCTCGTCCGGCGGCTGTGCGGGGGCCGGTGCCGCCCAGGCGAACGCCGCCAGGACCAGGGCCGCCCGCCGGATCGTCCGCCCGCCCATGACTCGCCCTCCGCCCGGTTTGCCCGGTCGCGGCGGGGGTATAGCGTCCCGGGCGAAGCTGGGGAAGGGGAGTTGGCAGGTCGGAAGACCCCACCCCCTAGTTTCCTCCCCCGAAGGGGGAGGGGGGAATGATCTTCCCCAAGGAAAATGGAGCCGGGGTTAAGGGTGGGTCTGGTTGTACGTCCGTTCAAACTCGGCCGGGGATACGAGCCCCAGGGAGGAGTGACGGCGGACGCGGTTGTCGAACACTCCCAGGTACTCGAACACCTCGGCCCTCGCCCGGTCCCGGGCGGCGAACATCTCGCCCGGCGCGACCTCCCCCTTCAGCCGCCCGAGGGGCGACCCGACCGGGGCGTTGTCCCAGCACCGGCCGACCCCGCTCGTGCTGCAACTGCCCCCCGCGCGGGCCAACGCGCCCTGGTAGTGCGCGCTGGCGTACTGGCTCCCCCGGTCCGAGTGCGCCAGCAGCCCCGCGCCCGGACACCGGCGGGCCGGGGCCACCTCCGGGGCATCGACCACCAGCCGGCCCTCCACCGTCTCGGCCATCGACCAGCCCACCACCATCCGGCTGAACAGGTCCTCGACCGCCGCCAGGTAC
>JAIEQO010000657.1 GCA_019747655.1 Gemmataceae bacterium
TCATGCGTTCCCGATTATAGATCACCGTCCGGCCGGGGCCAACGCGCGGGGCCATTTCGCCGCCCCGGGCCGCCCCAACTTGCCCCCCGCCCCCGTACTTCGTCCCGACCGCCGCCCACCGCTCCATCCCGGCGACCTCCCCGAGCCGCTCCCGGGTGACGGCGCCGTCCTCCGGCGGCCGGGCCGCTAGGCATGGCCCTCGTCCCACACCTGGCGGACGGCCTCGGCGGTGGTCTCCACCCCGCCGGCCCGCAGCTCGTCGGCCACCGCCTCGGGGGTGGCGTCCGGGCCCATCCGGGTCCGGGACTCGAGCACCATCCGCGGCAAGCCCATCACCATCGCCCCGGACGGCTGGGCCGCCGGGTCGGGGTTCGTCCAGTGGGCCTCGGGGTCGCCCGGGTTCGGGGCGGTCGGTACGGCTTCCGTCATGGCGGGCCTCCGGTTTGGAGGTGCCGACCGGGCGGCCGGCACCGCGGTTGCTCAAGAGCTACCGCCGTGCCACACGGAGCCCGTGATGACCCCGCCAGTCCCGACGCCGCCCGGGCCGGACGTGCCGACCCGCCCGCACCCCCAGCCGGCCCCGGACGGCCCGACGTTCCCGGAGGTCGTCCCGCCCCGACCGACCCCGGGCGTCCCCGACCCGGTCCCGGTGCCGCCGGTCCCGAGCCCGTCGTGAGGGCAGACCCCACCCCCCGGCCCCCTCCCCCACAGGGAGAGGGGGAGAAGGCGACCAGGGGTTTGCACCCCTGGCTACCATCGGTCGCCGCTCCGCGGCTCAAGATGCCGGAGTCCCGGGGGGACGACCGCCGGTAGCCAGGGGCACAAACCCCTGGCCTCCTACCCCGCCTTCGTCTCCCCGCCGAGCAGGGTCAGGACCTCGCCGGTGATGTACGACGAGTCGGCCTCGGACGCGAAGAAGACGTAGGCCGGGGCGGCTTCCTCCGGCTGCCCCGGCCGGCCCATCGGGGTGCCGGCCCCGTGCTCGGCCACCTTCTCGGCCGGCTTGGCGGCCGGCTGGAGCGGCGTCCAGAACGGCCCCGGGGCGACGCAGTTCACCCGGATCTTCCGCGGCACCAGTTGCTGCGCGAGCGACTTGGTGAAGGCGTGGATCGCCCCCTTGGTGCTGGCGTAGTCGACCAGCTCCTTGTTCCCCTCCAGCCCGGCGATCGACCCGGTGTTGATGATCGTCCCGCCTTCGGGCAGGTACGCCAGGGCCGCCTTGACCATGTAGAAGTAACCGTAGATGTTCGTCCGAAATGTCTTGTCGAACTGCTCGTCGGTGATGTCCTCGACGTTGGACTGGTTCAGTTGGTGGGCGGCGTTGTTGACGAGGACGTCCAGGTGCCCGAACGCGGCCACCGTGTCGTCCACCGCCTGCCGGCAGAACTTCGGGTCGGTCACGTCGCCGGGCAACAGCAGGCAGCGGCGGCCCTCGGCCTCGACCGCCTTCTTCGCCTCGACCGCGTCGGACTGCTCGGCGGCCAGGTAGACGATGGCCACGTCCGCCCCCTCCCGGGCGAACAGGACGGCGACCGCCCGGCCGATGCCGCTGTCGCCGCCGGTGACGAGGGCGGCTTTGCCCTTCAGCTTGTCGGCCCCCTTGTACAGGGGGGCCTGGTACCGGGGCTGCGGGTCCATCGCCGAGTCGAGCCCGGGGGCGGGCTGCTTCTGCGGGGCGAACGGCCCCTTCGGCTCCTTCTGCACGGTGCTCATCGGGTCGGCTCGGGGTGCGGGTCGTGGCGGACGGCGGACGGCGGGTCGGCGGCCGTGGCCAGCCACTTCCGTCCGCGAACCCCGTGCCGGGCTAGCGCCTGCCGGGCGGCGTCGGCCTTCTTGCGGTGCTCGGCCGCCCGGGCGGCGTGCCAGTCGACCGCCGCCCGCAGCTCCTCCGCGGCCGCCAGGAATCGGCCCACCGCCCGGTCGAAGTCCGGGGGTTCCGGCGGGCGGTGGTCGTCAGCCCCCTGTTCGTTACCCCCTCGCTCACGCCCGGGGTTCGCCGCGAACCGGGGGCCGTCCTTCGCGCCTTCGTCCTTCTCGATCACGCTCACCTCGCCGCCGGACTCGATCCGGGCCTCCTTCACCTTCGCCGGGTCGTCCACCCCGTTGAGGCGGAGCTGCTCGCACAGCTCGTCCTCCGTCACCCGCTCCCGGTCCATGTTCTCCTTCACCGGCCGGCCGTCCCGGATCAGGACGACCGGCCCGGATTCGAGCCGCCGGCGGAGCCGCGGCCAGCGGTGGGTCGCCCAGTCGAGCGCGTAGCTCCAGAACAGCATCGCCCCGACGGCGGCCAGCCCGTTGGGGACCGAGTTGGCGTTGGCGTTGATCGAGCTGGAGACGCACTCGGAGACGAGGACGGCGAGCATGATGTCCGGCAGCCCGACCCCGCCGGCCTGCCGCTTCAACACAACCCGGAACAGCAGGAGGATGCCGAAGTAGACGAGGGTGCCGCGGACGAACGACTCGGCCAGCGACAGGTCGGGGACGAAGACCTGGTCCCACGCGGGCAGTTCGAGCCCCTTCATGGCGGGCCTCCGTCCGGAACGGACATCGGGGGTGGTGGATGCATGCCCCGTGCCGGCCCCGGCGGCGCGCCGGTTGCCGTGCGTCACCCGACCCCGACGGAGGCCGACCATGCCGCAGACGTTCGCCGACCGCTTCGCCCGGGCCCTGCAGGAGTCGGAAGCCAAGAAGGACCCCGGGCCGGTGGCCGGGCTGTTCGGGGACGACGCCGAGCTGTCGAACCTGGCCCACGAGGAGCGGGGGGCGGACGGGGCCCGGCGGTTCTGGCAGGAGTACCTGGACGCCTTCGGGACCATCCGGTCGGAGTTCTCGGCGATCAAGCAGGCCGACGGGTGGGCGCTGCTCGAATGGACGAGCGAGGGGACGCTGCCGGCCGGCAAGCCGGTCAAGTACCGCGGGGTCAGCATCCTCGAAGTGGACGGCGAGAGGGTGTCGAAGTTCCGGACGTATTACGACACGGCCGCCCTGGTCACCCCGCCGGCGGCCGCGACCTAGCCGGGCGCACCCGGCTGCCGGCGGGCGAACCGCCGTTCCCATCCCGGCCCCGGCCCGGCCGCCGGCGGTCGTCAAATCCGTCGCCCCCGGCGAATCCGGACCCGGGGCACGGTTGTTGCCCCTCCGGAGGCGGGCCGATCGCTCGCCGGCCCGCTCACCTCCCACCGCTGCCGGCCCCGGATCGAGGGCCGGACGGCACGGACGATTCGATCCGGAGAGTGCGATGCACGCGACCCTGTTCCTCACCGCCGCCCTTGCGGTCGGCCAGCCGCCGACCGGGAACGACCGCCCCGCCGGCCAACCCGCCGCCCCCGGGGCGGCCGCCGACCGGGCCGCCCCGCCCGGGAACGTCTCGCTCGACGGCAACTGGACGGTGGTCTGCCTGGAGAAGAACGGCCAGCCGGTGCCGAACGCGGCCAACATGACCGTCACCGTCCGCGGGAACACCGTCACGTTCGACGCCGGGAAGGCGACCGGCCAGCCGGCCGCCGGGCCGAACCAGATGCGGGCGATGCGGCTCGACTTCGGCCGGGACGGGCGGGTGTACGTGACCGAGGCGAACGCCGACGGGAAGTTCGACATCGCCCCCGGCACCGGGGCCCGGCCGGACACCGACCGGCCGCCGCCCGGCACCGCCGGGGTGGACCGGCCGTCGACCCGGGAGGAGCGGCTGGCGGCGACCGGGGCCGGGAGCAC
>JAIEQO010000824.1 GCA_019747655.1 Gemmataceae bacterium
CGGCCGGCCCCCCGGCCCCCGCCCCCCGGCCTGGTTGCCCAGCGGCATCCCCGGCTTGAGGTTCACCACCAGCCCGCTGGCCGGCCCGACCACCTCCATGAACAGCTTGGTGTCGATCTCGGTCCGGTAGCCGAACACCGGCCCGGACGAGTAGGCCCCGACGTTCGACAGGAACTCGGTCTCGACCTTCTTGCTGGTCAGCCGGCCGCTCACGTCCTTGAACCACTTCGGCGGCTCGGCCTCGTCCCCCTTGGCCAGGCTGCTGCTCTTGAACTTGGTGTACTGGTCGGCCGCGGCCTTCGCGTCCGGGTACAGGACGACCACCTCGAACCGGACCGACCGGGACCCGACGCTCACCTTCCCGCCGAGCCCGGTGGCGTTGGCCAGCAGGTCGGCCGCGTGGGCCCGGAGGGCGGCCCCGACGACCTCGCCGGTGGCGCCCCCGGACGGGGCCTCGTCCTTGACCGGCTTGTCCCCGGCGTCCATCATGAAGAACAGCCAGGCCGTCCCCTTGACCACCTGCTTGGGCAGCTTCCCGGCCCGGCTAAGGAGCGTCTTGTCCGGGTTGTCCCGGTTCCCGTTGACCATGCCCCGGAGCGTCCCGTCCGGGACGCCGACGGCGAACACCGCGACCCGGCGGGTCGGGGCGAACACCCGGACCGGCTGGCCGTCGACCTCGGCCGCGTACACCTTGGTCCCGTCCACCTGGGACTCCTGGGCCCCCGGCAGCTTGGCCAGGGCGGCCGGGTCGAAGTCCTTCTTGGTCCGCAGCACCACCGCCGACCCGCCCCCCCGGGTCGACCCGCTGACGACGTAGTCGAGCATCGCCTCCGGCTTCTGCCCGGTCGCGTCGGCCAGGGCGGCGGCCATCCCGACGAACGGCTGGCCGGAGTACGCCCCCTGGACCGTCCTGTGCAACTCCGGGTACTTCTGGAGGTGGCCGATGCTCCCGCCGCTGGCCACGTAGGCGTCCTCCGGCAGGTAGCTCATCAGCTGGAAGGCGGCCGGCTGCTTCAGGAGCAGGATGTACAGCATCCAGACGAGCAGCCCGACGAACACCAGCCCGCCGGCGATCATCGCGTACAGGACGGCCTTGTTCGTCTCCCGCTTCTTGGCCGTCCGCTTCCGCGGGGTGGTCTTGCCGGGGTCCGGCCGCCGGGCCGCCTTCGGCTTGTCGGCCACCGCCGGCCGGGCCCCGCCGTCCCCGCCCTCCCGCCGGCGGGGCCGGTCGCCGCCGGACGGGCGGGACCGGGACCGGTCGTCCGGGACCTCCCCGGTGTCCGGGTCGGGGGCCGGGAAGACGGTCTGGCAGGTCGGGCACTCGACCTCGGTGCCGGGGTCGGGGTACTCGGCCAGCCGGAGCCGGGCCCGGCAGTCGGGGCAGCGGAGTTCGACGGCCATGATACCGGCTCCGGGGTGATGGTCGGGCGGGCCCGATTGATCGATCCTAACGGATCGGGCCGGGGGTCGGCAAGGCGCCACCCCGGCCCGGGGTTGACGCCCGGCCCGGCCGGCGCCAGGGTAGAATACACCGTTCTTCCCCGCCGCGCCCGGAGTGCGACCATGACGACCCGCCGGATGTTCGGGATGCTCGGGGTTCTACTGGCGGGCGGGTTGGCAACCGGGCAGGACCCGAAGGCCGCCCCGGCGGGGAAGGCCGGGCCGGGCGACCCGGTCCCGGCCACCTTCCGGGCGTTCCTGGTGACGGACAACCGGTTCGAGGCGAAGGCCAACCCGCAGACCAAGGTCGCCGAGCGGGACCCGAAGGAGCGGACGAACAAGATTCATTGCCTGGTGTGCGAGAACGGGCTGGCCCCGGTAATGGCGGTGTTCGTCCGGGCCGACCCGAAGGCCCTGGGGCCGGACGCCGGCGTCGTCAAGCTGGCGTCCCGGATGAACAAGCTGATCCCGGAGTACCGCGGGGACAAGCTGGCCGGGTTCGTCCTGTTCCTCCGGGTGGACGGGCCTCCGAAGGCGGTGGCCGTGCCGGGGGCCGGGGCGGACGCCCCACCGGTCGAGCTGGACGCCGAGTACCCGGACGACGAGAAGCGGGACGAGTACGCCCGGGACATCGCCGACCTGGCGAAGGCGGCCGAGGCCCGGAAGGTCCCGTTCGGGCTGGCCCCGGCCCGGGGGAAGGTGGCCGACGCCTGGGGGATCGGCCCGGACGACGAGGTGACGGTGGTGCTGTACAACCGGCTGAAGGTGGCCAACCGGTGGACGTTCAAGGCCGACGGCCCGTCCGCCGCCCAGATCGACGAGATCGCCGCCGCCGTGGCCGAGATGATCACCGGGAAGAAGGGGAAGTAGAGGCCAGGGGGTTTCACCCCTGGCAACATTCGATCGTCCCTCCGGGACTTTAGGTTATCGGAGCCCCGGAGGGGCGACTGACGGTAGCCAGGGGCGTGAGCCCCTGGTTCTTGTCACGCCCGTCACACCTCCAAGAACTGTTGCAAGAACGGCCGCAGCGTCTCCTCCGGGTAGAGCACCCACGAATAGTCCCGCCGGCGGAGGACGGCGTTCGCCGCGGCCTCTGCCTCGACCCGGGCGCGGGCCGCTTCGGCGGCGGGCACCCGGTCCGCGACGAACGGGCGGAGCCGTTCGGTCAACTGCTGGAGCCGGCGGAACCACTCCCGACGAGCGGTGCGGTCTGCGGCGGGTGGTTCGGCCGCGACGACCGCCTCCCGCTCGCGGACCAGCTCTACCACTTCCGGCCGGATCCGGTTTGCCTCGGAGAGGTGCCGCTGCGGGTTCCAGTGGAGGTCACGCACGAGCCGGTCGGCTCGCTTCACGTCGGCGACGGCGGCCGGGAAGCCGGGCAGCGGGAGATGGAGCGTGGCCGACAGGACTTGGTACGCCGGCGGGTCGATGCCGAAATAGTCGCGGATGATGGCGTCCGTCACCTCGTCGTACTTCCCGCCCCCAATCCCGTGGAGGAAGAAGTCGCCGAGGCAGACGCGGGCGAACAGCGTCAGCGTCAGGGCCCGGGGCCGGAGCAACCGCGGGTCGCTCGCCGCGGATGCGGGCTTCCGCCGGCCGGTGGCGGTCCGCTCCCAGAACGGGGCCTCGCCCGCGGGCAGCTCGGGGGCCGGGTGATTTTTGCTCCGGACGTGGTTAGCCCGGCGGTAGGCCCGGATCGCGGCGTTGTACACGTCCCGGAAGCGGGGTAGGTCGGCGAGGACGTGTCCGGCGAACCGGGCGAACGCCTCGGTCCCCGCCAGCCTGCTGACCGGGAGTTCGAGGTTCTCGCAGCCCCACATCCGTTCGCAACCCACGCGAGCCAGGGTGAACCGCCTGCCGACCGTCCCCTCCCGGAAGTCGATGTCGATCCATTCACGCTCGATCAACGGCTCGTAACCCCAACAGCGTGTCAAGGGGCGTGCCCGTTCCGCGAAGGACCGGAACAACTCCCGGTCGAGGATGTGGCGGTCTTCGTAGGGCACCTCGCCGTCGAGCCGGTCGAACGGCACGGACTGGATGCCGGCCTTGGGACCGTGGCCGGGGAAGTCCGGGAAGCGGAGCGAAGCCGACTTGAGGGTGTCGTTGTCGACGATCAGGTTGAGGGGGGTGCCGCCGAGCTTCCGGGCCAGCCCGTTCAGGGCGAAGTTCTTGACCCAGACGCCAGGGTGGGAGAGTTCGGGCTGATGGCCGGTGATGAGGAGTGGGGCGTCTGGCGAGCGGGGGGCGTCAGCCCCCTGATGTGTTGAGCCATCA
>JAIEQO010000610.1 GCA_019747655.1 Gemmataceae bacterium
TCGGGGCTACGACACCATTACGACCCCCACCCGGGGCTGCCGCCCCGGGCTATTCCCGGACGCCCCTTCGGGGCGACAAAAAATCACTTCTTCCCGGCCAATTCCTTCGCGGCCTTGGCCCACGCCGAGTCGGCCGGGGCGTCCTTGGCCACCTTCTCCAGCAGCTTCGCCGCCTCGGCCGGCTTCTTCTCCTCGACCAGCGCCCGGGCGTGTTCCACCATCGCCGCGTACTTCAGGTCCGGCTGGTCGTACCCGTAGTAGACGGCGGCGAACGCCTTGCCGGCGTCGGCCCACCGCTTCTGGGCCGCCCGGCACAGGCCGATGCCGAGCTGCGCCCGGCCGGCCCGGTCGTCCGTCGCCCGCTGCGTCACCCAGGCGTAGGCGTTCACCGCTTCGTCGTACCGGCCCTGGTTCTGGAGCGTCCAGCCGGCCCCGTACCGGGCGTCCGGGGCCCACGGGTTGCCGTCCCCGTACCGCCCGGGGACCGTCTCGAACGCCTGCCGGGCCGCCTCCCACTGCTTCAGTTCCGCGAGCACCGTCCCGAGCCGGAGCATGGCCCGGTCGCTGACGCCGGCGACGTTGTGGAAGGCCCCGTCGTCGCGGAAGACGGCCAGCTTCTTCGCGGCCTCGTCCCACTTCTTCTCGGCGACCAGGCATTCCCCGAGCCGGTAGACGGCGTCCGCCCGGTGGGGCGACTTGCCGTTCCCGGCCACCGTCTCGAACTGGGCCTTCGCGGCGTCCACGTTCTTCGCGGCGAACAGGGCCGCCCCGAGCCGCAGCCGGATGCGGTCGGCCGTGTCGGGCGGGGTCGGGCCGTCGGCCGGCTCCGCGTCCAGCGCGTCCTTGAGCAGCTTGACCGCCTCGTCCGGCCGCCCCTTGTCGGCCAGGTGCTCGGCCAGTTCGAGCCGGGCATCTACGGCCAGCGACCGGTCGGCGAACTCGGCCACCACCTTGGAGTACAGCGGGGCCGGGTCGTCGCCGGCGGCCTTCAGGCACCACGCCGCGTCGTACAGCAGGCGGGCCCGGGCCTCCGCCGTCGGCTGCTTCTCCTTGAACTCCTCGGCCCGCCGGGCGGCGACCGCGGCCGCCTCCCGCAGCTCGCCGCGGGCCGCCTTCATCTTGTCCTCGGCCTTCGCCTTCTCGGCCTCGGTCAGCTTCTTGCGGGCCTCGTCGGCCTGGCACTGGCAGGCCCGCAGAGCGGCCTCGACGGCGATCGGCTTGTCCTTCGCCTCCTCGACTACCTTCTCGAACGCCGGCCGGGCCTCGGCCGGCTTGCCGGCGGCCAGCAGCCCGAGCCCGTAGTGGTAGCGGAGCAGCGGGGCCCAGTCCTTCCGCTCCGGGTCGGTCTTCAGCGCCTCGCCGTACCGGTCCCGCGCCTCCTTCATCACGTCGGCGGCTTGCTGCCCCTGGTTCTGCTCGCGGAGGTGCGCCGCCAGGGCGATGTAACCCAGCGGCGCGACCGGCGACTTGCCGAGTGGGTCGCCGCGGAACTCGTTGAGCTGGTTGATGGCCCCGCCCTTGTCGCCCTGCAGGGCCATGACCTTCGCCCGCTCCAGGGCCGCGTGCCCGACGACGGCCGACTGGCCGTACTCCTGCCGGACCCGCTCGAACGCCCCGCGGGCCTTGCCCAGCAGCTCGTTCCGCTCGTTCCCGGGCGGGAACTGCCCGCCGAGCCGCCGCTGGCAGACGCCGAACTTGACCAGGGCGTCGGCCGCGCCGGGGTCCTTCGGGTTGGCGCTCACAAACGAGTCGAGCAGCCCGGCGGCGGCCCCCAGCTTCTCCCGCAGGACGTTATCCTGGAGGGCGTCTTCGGCCTTGATCGGGGCCGTGCGGATGAGGCAGTCGGCCAGCACCGGCCCGACCCCGGCGAGGTCGCCGACCCGCTCCGGAACCGGGACCGCTTCCAGGACCGGGACGGCCTTCTCGTGCTCGCCGGCGGCGACCAGGCAGAGCCCGAGGCCGAACCGGGCCCGCCCGACCCGCTCGAACTCGGGGTACTTGGCGACTACCTCCTCGTACTTCTTGGCCGCGTCCGCGAACGCCCCGGCCGCCTCCGGCTTTTTCTCGGCGGCGAGCTTGGCGGCCCGGGCGTGGGCGTTCTCGGCCCCGCGGAACAGGACCATCGGCGTCAGCGGACTTTGCGGGAACTGCTGGCGGAACTCGCTGGCCCGGGCGTCCGACTTGGCCAGGTCGCCGGCCAGGTGGTAGGCCGCGACGATCCGCTGGAGCACCTCGTCGGCCCGGGCCGGCAAGAGCTTCTCGTCCCAGATCGACTGGAACAGGTGAGCCGCCTCCGGGGCCTGCCCGGCGGCGGCGAGCGTGTCGCCGAGTTCGAGCAGGATGTCGGCCCGGCGGGCCTTGGCCGTCGGGTCGGCCCCGGCCTGCTGGTTCGCCCGGTCGGCCGCCGTGCGGAGCGACTGCACCGCCCGGTTGTACGCCTCCTTGCGGGCGTTCGGGTTGTTCGGGTCGGCGGCCAGGGCCTGCCCGGCCTGGGCCTTGCCGAGCCAGAGGAACGCCTGGTCGGCGAGCCGGCCGACGTTGGTGAGCGGCTGGAGGGTCTTGGCCGCCTCGTCGTACTGCTTGAGCTGGACCTGGCAGAGCCCGGCCCGCAGGGCGGCGTCGTCCTTGAGCGGCGACTGCGGGTAGTCCTTCGGGAACTGCCCGAACCGGCCGAGGGCGTCGCCGAACCGGCCGGCCTCGTACCCCAGGCTGGCCGCCTGGAAGGCGCTGCCGCTGACGTGGTCCGGCGGCGGGGCCTTCACCAGCGCTTCGAGCCGGGCCTTCTCCCACGGGTCGGCCTTGAACCGGTCGGGCTGCTTCAGCGCCTCGATCGCGGCCGCCTTCTGTTTCGCGTACTCGGCGAGGACGGCGTCGAACGCGGCCGCCGCCTCGGCTCGTTCCCCTTGCTCCGCATGCACCCGGCCGAGCAGGTAGCGGGCGTGCGGGCCGAACGGCTGGTCGAACGGGGCGAGCAGCCCGAGCGCCCGGCCGGCCGCGGGCAGGTCGTTGAGCTGGAACGACGCCAGCCCGAAGGCGTAGAGGCCGAGCGCCCGGCTCGACGACTTGTCGAACGCCCCGTCCTTGAGGAACGGCTCGGCGGTGGCCCGGGCCTCCTTCGGCTTGTTCGCGCGCAATTCAGCGTCGGCCCCGTCGGCCCGGGCGCGGGCGGCCCGGTCGGCGTCGCCGGCCTTCTCGTACAGCTCCCGCGACTGGCCGAAGAACCGGGCCGCGTCGTTGAAGTGGGGCTCGGCGTTCCGCCGCCGCTGGTCGGCCTCGTTCGGCTTGGCCGCGGCCTCGGCCAGCTCCCGGAGGCCGAGCCCGTGGTGGGCGGCGGCGAGGTAGTACAGGGCCGCCGGGCGGTCGGGGAAGTTGGCGTCGTTGGCCGGCGGGCTCAGGGCCTCGATCGCCTTCTGGCGGTCGGGAGTCGGGAGATCGAGCAGGGCAAGGCCGAGGCCGTAGCGGGCCGCCTGGGCGTCCTTGTGGCCGCCGAATTTTTGAAGGAACTCGGCGAACTTCTCGGCCGCGAACTGGGGGTTGGCGTCGTTGTACGCCTTCTGGGCGGTGGCCAGGAGCTGGGCCGCCTGCTGGTCCGGCGGCTGGGCCCGAGCGGGCGAGCCCGGGCCGTGAGGCCCGGGAGTCACCAGCACGGCGAGCGCGACGACGGCGGCGCGGGCGGGGGTCGGGGCGGGCATGCGGCGGGTTCCCGACGGAGACGG
>JAIEQO010000682.1 GCA_019747655.1 Gemmataceae bacterium
GGAGCGGATGGCGCCCCTGCTGGCCCCCAACTTCCAGGTGCTGGAGCCAGCTTCAATCCCGGCCGCGTGAGGTATAGATGTCGTTCAGCCGCCCCCAGTCGCTCGCCTCCGGGGGAGCGAACTTCAACCGCTCCAGGAGACTGGCCGATGTCGTTGCCACGCCACGCCCTCGGGCCGTGCGGCACCCCGCTCGGACCATCGCCACGAGTCATCGAGTCGTGAGGCCAGAACACCGGCGGGAGGAGAGCCCCTGCCGGCTACGAACTTTCGTCTGGGGGTGAAACCAGCCTACGGGATCGTCGCCGACCGTACCATCCGAAACTCGGGGTCGCTCGGGGGTCGGATCACGATTTCGGCAGTGCAGAGTGTGTCTACCAAACCGTGTTACTTCGTTCCGTGGCGACAGTCGGAACGATTCGGGAGCTTCCGAGCGAGCTACCGGCCCGGGTCAGAGTCATCCGCCCGGGCCGGCTGGAGGATTCACCCGCCGCGAACCCGATCCAAACTGCTCCGGAGTGCCCGCCCCTTCGCGGAGAGGTGGCCGTAGTGGCGGTTGACCATCGCCGTCGTCGTGTGCCCGAGCAGTTCGGCGACGTGGGCGTCCGGCACCCCGGCTTCCAAGGCGTCAGTGGCGAACGTGTGCCGGTAGCCGCTGGTCAACGGTCGTCGGGCCAAGCCGAGCTTCCGCTGGGCCCGCTCCATCGCCTGCTTCCAGCCGGTCCGCTTCCACGGCTCGCACCGGGTGTTCCGGAATAACGGCCCGGTCGGGTGTTTCGCGGCGAGCGTTCGACAGAGCGAGACGATGTCGTCGGGCAGGTAGATCGTCCGCAGCCGGCCGGTCCGGGCGGTCTTGTGCTCGGTCAGGACCCAGCACCCGCCGTCCCACTGCACATCGTTCGCTTCGATCCGGGCGACCTCACCCGGCCTCGCACCCGTACCACGGACCGCCCGAAGCAAGTCCCGGAACTCCGGCGACACCGCTTCCAAGAGTCGGTCGTGTAGCTCCGGGTCGATCAGCACTTCCGGCCCGCGACTTTTCGCCGGCGGCTTCTTCATCCCCTTGAGCGGGTTCGCGGTCAGCCGGCCCGTCTTGTTGGCCCACGAGTAGATGGTGCTGACCACGATCAGGGCGTACCGCTGGGTGGCGATCGCCCACTTCCCCCGCTTCGCCCACTGCTCGACATGGGCCGGGGTCAGGTCCTTCGGCTCCCGGGTTCCGAACGCGGCGACGAACGGCTTGACCGTCGAGCGGTAGGCGACGAACGTGCTCGGCTTCACCCGCCCATCCGCGTCCGCCAGGAACTCCCGGACCAGATCGGCGACGGTGTACTTCGTCGCCTCGGGTTCCGGTCCCGGATTCGCCAGCAACTCTGCGAACCGGGCGAACGCCTCGGCCTTACTGCCCCTCCCCTTGGCCAACTGGACCTGCCGGCCCGCGTGCCAGACGTACCACGAATCGTTCCCCTTGCGATACCACGGCCGACCCGTCTTCCGCATCGTTGGTGCACCAATCCGTGCACGCCAGCCGCGACCGCCTTACCGCTTGACGTTGTTCAGGTGCTCCAGGGCCAGCAGCAGGGCTTGGGTTCCCTTCCTCCCAAGTCCTTGTGCCCGGACGGCCTCGTAGAGCTGCTTCGTTAAGGCCAGCCCGGGCAAGCACAGGTTCATCCGCTCGGCCTCGGCCAGGGCGATGCCCAGGTCCTTGATGAAGTGCTCGACGTAGAACCCCGGCTCGAAGTCGCCCTTCAGGATGCGGGGGCCGTAAATGTCCAGCGACTTGCTCCCGGCCGCCCCGACCGACACGCTCTTGAGTACCGTCTCGACGTCCAGCCCGGCCTTCTTGGCGTAGAGCAGGCCCTCGCACAGGGCCACCATCGTCGACGAGATCAGCACCTGGTTCACCATCTTGGTGTGCTGGCCGGCCCCGGCCGGGCCCTGATGAACGATCGTCTTGCCCATCGCCTCGAACAAGGGCCGGACCGCCTCGACCACCTCGGCGTCCCCGCCCACCATGATGGACAGGGCGGCGTTCTTGGCCCCCACGTCGCCGCCACTGACCGGGGCGTCCAGGGCGTGCACGCCCTTCGCCTTCGCCGCCTCGTAAACGTCCTTCGCCAGCCCCGGCTCGCTCGTCGTCATGTCCACCAGCACCGTCCCCGGCTTGCTCCCGGCGAGCAGGCCGTCCGGCCCCAGGAACACCTCCCGCACGTCCTTGGGCGTCCCGACGATGGCGAATACCACGTCCGACCGCCCGGCCACTGCCTTCGGGTTGTCGGCGGCCGTCGCCCCCAGTTCCTCCAGCGGCCGCAGCTTCTCCCGGGTGCGGTTGTACGCGGTGGCGGTGAAGCCCTTAGCCATCACGTGCTGGCACATCCACCGGCCCATCACCCCGGTGCCGACCCAGCCGACCCGGGTGATCCCCGGCCGAACCGCCGGAATTGTCATTGCGTAGGTCCTATGAAGGGACTATGTTTGTTCGGATCACCCATGTCGATTCGCGCCACCGGCCGAACACGGCCCGGCCCGCCGTCATGGTAGCCTAGCCGTCCGCCGACGGCCCCGACAGCCTCCCCCTCGAAGGACGGACCCGACGTGACCGAGCCCGGCTCGCCCCGGTTGGACGCCCCGATCGTCCTGGTCCACGGCCTGTGCGGGTTCGACCGGCTGTACGCCGGCCGGCGGCCGGTCAAGGACTACTTCCCGGGCATCCGGGAGTACCTGGAGCGGGGCGGGAACCGGGTGGTGGCGGCCCGGGTCAGCCCGACCGCCGGGGTGGCCCGCCGGGCCCTCGACCTGAAGAAGTTCCTGGACCGGGAGGTGCCCCGCGGGCCGGTCCACCTGATCGGGCACAGCATGGGCGGGCTAGACGCCCGGTTCCTGACCAGCCGGCTGGGGATGGAAGACCGGGTCCGGTCGGTCACGACGGTCGGCACCCCGCACCGGGGGACGGCGTTCGCCGACTGGGGGTGGCACCGGCTGTCCGGGCTGATCGTCCCGTTCCTCCGGCTCCTCGGGATTTCCCACCAGGCGTTCATCGACCTGCGGACGGACAACTGCCGGCGGTTCAACGAGGACGTGCCGGACGTGCCCGGGGTGCGGTACTACTCGGTGGCCGGGGCGTGCGACCGGGACTGGCTGGGGGCCGAGTGGCGGCTGCCGGCGGGGATCGTGAACCGGGCCGAGGGTCCGAACGACGGGGTGGTGTCGGTCGCGTCGGCGAGGTGGGGCGAACACGCCGAGGTGTGGGACGGCGACCACCTGAACCTGGTCAACTGGCCGAACCGGAAGGCCCGCAAGCGGGGCGTCTGGTGCGACCGGGCCCCGTGGTACGGGCGGCTGGTCGGCCGGCTGGCCGAGGCCGGCCTCTAACCGCCCCAGGCCCGCCCGCCGCTACGGGCGGGCGTCCGATCCGCGAGGCGCATCCCGCATCGCGTGCCCCCCGCCCCCGACCGCTGCCGGCCCTTCACGCACCCGTTCCCGCGCCGCCGAGACAACACGTCCCCGGTGCCGCCCGGTCCCGCCCGGCGGCCGCCTTTCCCCGATCTTACCCGCCCCCGGCCACCGATTCGGAGGGGGAGCGCCGCCACGGAAGCGGCACGGTCCCGTCACCGGGGAGGAGTCCGACAATGCGCCACAAGCTCGGGGGTCGGTGGGTCGCCGCGGCGGTCGCGGCGGCGGTGTTCGGCGGGGCTGCGGTGGCCGACACGCCGGCCCCGGCGGCTGCG
>JAIEQO010000724.1 GCA_019747655.1 Gemmataceae bacterium
TCGCGGGCCGGGGGGTGGGCCGACCCCCGCCGGCGGTCGCCACCCAGACCAGGGCGTCCCGCTCCGTCCCCCCCTCGGTCGGGGACTGCTCCCGGGGGACGCCGAGCCGGGCGGTGAAGTGGAACGTGCTCCCCTGCCCCTCCTCGCTGTCCACCCAGATGCGGCCGCCCATCAGGGCGACCAGCCGGGCCGAGATGGCCAGCCCGAGCCCGGTCCCGCCGTACCGCCGGGTGAGGGAGGCGTCGGCCTGGACGAACGCCTCGAAGACCGACTCCCGATGTTCCGGGCGGACGCCGATCCCGGTGTCGGACACGCTGAACCGGAACTCGGCCGCGTCGCCGCCCCCGACGGTCAGGGCGACCTCCCCGCGGGCGGTGAACTTGACCGCGTTCCCGACCAGGTTGACCAGCACCTGCCCGAGCCGGCCGCCGTCCCCCTCCACCCGGTCGGGGGTGCCCGGGGCGACCCGGCAGGTCAGCCGGAGCCCCTTCTGGGCGGCCCGCACGGCCAGCGGCTCGACCGTCCGGCAGACGAGGTCCCGGAGCCGGAACGGGGCGGCCTCCAGCCCCAGCCGGCCGGCCTCCACCTTGGAGAAGTCGAGCACGTCGTTGATGATCCGCAGGAGGCTCACCCCGGACTCCCGGACCAGCCGGAGGAACTCCCGCTGGTCCGGGGCGAGCGGGGTGTCGAGGACCAGGTCGGTCATCCCGAGGATGCCGTTCATCGGGGTGCGGATCTCGTGGCTCATGTTGGCCAGGAACTCGCTCTTGGCCCGGCTGGCGGCCTCGGCCGCCTCCTGGGCCCGCTTCAGGGCGGTGATGTCGGTCCGCAGGCTGACCACCCCGCCGTCCCGGGTCGGGCGGTCGGTGATGAGGAGCCACCGCCCGTCGTGCCGCCACTCCCGGGGCGGCCCGAGGCGGCGGTGGGCTGCCAGCCGACCGGCCACCCAGGTGTCCTCGTCCACCCCCGGGGGCTCGACGGCCCCCCCGCCGCGGTAATAGGACCGCAGCACGTCCTCGTACCGGCACCCCGGGCGGAGGGCGTCGGCGTGGGCCGCGTACAGCTCCCGGTGGCGGGAGTTGCACACCACCAGCCGCTCGTCCGGGCCGTACATGACCAGCCCGGCGTCCAGCCCCTCGATCGCGTCGAGCAGGTCGGCCCGGGCCTTCTGCACCATCTCCTCGGCCTCCTTGCGGGCGGTCACGTCCTGGACCTGCCCGACCAGGACCGCCCCGTCCTCCCCCGGGGCGGCCATGACCGCCACCGTCAGCTCGGCCCGGACGGTCCGCCCGTCCTTGCGGACGTACCGCTTCTCCAGCCGGTACGAGTCCCGCCGGCCGGCCAGGGCGTCGGCCTTCAGCCCCAGGTTGGCGGCCAGGTCGTCCGGGTGGGTCAGGGCCTGGAAGGTGGTGCCGACCAGCTCGGCCGGGTCGTACCCGAGGATGCGGCCGAGGGCCGGGTTGACCTGGAGGAGCCGGCCGTCGGCGGCGGCCAGGGCCATCCCGATCCCGGACGACTCGAACACCTGGCGGAACCGCCCCTCGCTGGCCCGCAGCTCGGCCTCGGCCCGCTTCCGGGCGGAGACGTTCTGGGTGGTGACGACCACCCCGTCCCCGACCCGGACGACGAGGTGGTGGAGCCAGTCGGCGTGGACCCCGGGCTCCCGGATCGGGAACTCCTCCTCCAGCGGCTCGCCGGTCTCGACCACCCGGACGTACTTGTCGAAGAACCCGCCGGTCCGGTTGACCGGCAGCAGCTCGCACAGCCGGCGGCCGACCACCTCCTCCCGGGAGCGGGAGATGAGCTGCTCGCCCTTGCGGTTCATGTCGGTGAACACGAAGTCGGTGACCGCCCCGCCGGGGTCCCGCTCGGCGGCCAGGAAGTAGACCGCGTACAGGCTCCCCTCCATCGCCGCCCGGAACCGCTCCTCGCCCGCCCGGAGGGCCTCCTCGGCCCGCTTCCGGGTGGTGATGTCGTGGACCGTCCCGAGCATCCGGGCCGGGCGGCCGGCGGGGTCCCACACGTGGACCCGGCCGCGGCTGTTCACCCAGGCCCACGCCCCGTCCTTCCGGCGGGCCCGGTACTCCACGTCGTACGGGACCGCCGGGTCGGCCAGGTGGGCGGCGAGGGCGGCCATCACCCGGCCCCGGTCGCCCGGGTGGATGGTCGCCTCCCAGGCGGCGTACCCGTCGGCCAGCTCGCCCGGGGCGTACCCGTGGATGGCGGCCCAGTTGCCGTCCAGGTCGCAGGCCCCGGTGGCGATGTCCCACTCCCACAGCCCGTGCCCGGCGTTGTCCAGGGCGACGGCCAGCCGCCGGCGGCCCTCCCGGACCGCGTCCTCGGACCGCTTCCGGTCGGTCAGGTCGTGCCAGACGGTCAGCAGGGCCGCCCGGCCGCCGACCTCGACCGGGGTGAGCGTCACCTCGCACGGGAACTCGGCCCCGTCGGCCCGCCGGTGCTGCCAGTCGAACCGGTGGTACCCGAACCGGCGGGCCCGGCCGTCCATCTCGACGCACTTCTCGGCCGACAGCCGGCCGTCCGGCTGGACCGCCGGGGAGAACTCGGCCGGGTGCCGGCCGACCAGCTCGGCCTTGTCCCGGAACCCGAGCATGGCGGCGGCCGCGGCGTTGGCCTCGAAGACGCCGGCCCCGTCGAACAGCAGGTGGGCGTCGGACGAGCACTCGAACAGGACCCGGAACGTCTCCTCGGCCCGCCGCCGGTCGGTGATGTCCTCCAGCGTCCCTTCGTAGTACTGCACCGCCCCGCCCGGGCCGCGGACCACCCGGGCGTTCTCCCGGAAGTAGCCGATCCCCCCGCCGACCCGGCGGCTCGACGCCTCCAGCCCGCGGACCTCCCCGTCCCGGTCCAGCCGCCGCTTGAACTCCGCCCGGTCGTAGTCCGCGTGGACCCCGTCCCGCTCCGGGTTGTGGGCCGCCAGGGCCTCGAACGACGGGTACCCGAGCATCCGGACGAACGCCGGGTTGGCCCGCAGGATGCGGCCGTCCGGGGTCGTCCGGTAGACCCCGATCGGGCTGTCCTCGAACAGCCGGCGGAACTCCTCCTCGCCCGCCCGCAGGGCGGCCTCGGCCCGCCGCTGGTCGGTGATGTCGACCGCCGTTCCGCCGACGTACCGCCGCCCGGCCGCGTCCCGGAAGGCGAACTTGAGCGACCGCCAGGAGTGGACCGTCCCGTCCGGGTCGGCCACCTCCTCGACCACGTCGAGCGGCCGGTCGGAGGCCAGCACGGCCAGGTCGTTGGCCCGGAGCCGGGCGGCCAGGTCGGCCGGCCAGATGTCCCGGTCCGTCTTCCCCAGCCAGTCCTCGGCCCGGATGCCGAACCGGGCCTCGAACGTCCGGCTGAGGTAGGCGTACCGCCCGTCCTCGTCCTTCATGAAGCAGACGGCCGGGCTGTGGTCGGTGAACGCCCGGAACCGGTCCTCGGTGTCCCGCCGGGCGGCCTCCGACCGGGCCAGCTCGGCCGCCCGGTCGGCGACCCGCCGCTCCAGGTCGGCGTTCAGCTCCCGCAGCTCGGCCTGGCTGGCCCGCAGGGCGTCTTCGGCGGCCCGCCGCTCGGCCATGACGGCGGCCATCACCAGGGTCGTCCCGGCGACCACCGCCAGGAACACGTCGAGCAGCAGGAGCGACTCCCGGGCGTCCGCCCGGACGAACGGCCCGGCCCCGGCCACGGTCGCCCCGACGGCGAAGGCGGCGACGAGGGCCAGCCCGGT
>JAIEQO010001108.1 GCA_019747655.1 Gemmataceae bacterium
CTCTGCGGACCGCGACGGCCCACCACGGGGGTAGCCGGTGGGCCGTCGCGGTCCGCAGAGCCGGACCGCTCGACCCACCCTACCCGATCCGGCCCGCCCTGCTGGAACACGCTCGGAGTCTCGCCGATGACGGGAATGCCCTCGGAACTGGCCGGCGGGATGACCCTCGACCCGTCCGTCCCGCTCCTGTCCGGCTACCTGCTGCTGTCCCTGGCCGGGATGATCGTCCTGGCCACGTTCATCGGGGTGGCCACCCTCCCGGGGTTCTTCATCGCCCTGTTCGTCCTGGAGCAGGGCGCCCGGGCGGTCGCCGCGGCCACCGGGTCGTTCTGGGCCAAGCTCGTCCTCATCATGTTCCGGGGCCTGCGGCGGAGCCCGCTGCGGACCTCGCTCACCTACATCGCCCTGTTCGTCCTCACGTCCATGCTGGTGATGCTCTACGCCGTCCTGAACGTGTTCTCCCTGGCCACCACCGAGAAGTCGGCCAACCTCAAGGCCATCGTCACCCACAAGACGGTCGCCCCGAGCCAGATGAAGCCGGCCGTCTACGACCAGTTCCGGCGGCTCTGCCTGGAAGAGCTGCCGCCCGGCAGCCGGCCGGTCAACGGCGACAAGGACCTGATGGCCTGGTCGTTCGTCGGCGGGACCACCGACCGGAGCAACCCCCGGCCGGACAACGCCCTGTTCATGTTCTGCTCCGAGCCGTCCAAGATCACCACCATGATGGACGGGCTGGACGACCTGACCGGGGCCGAGAAGGAGCTGCTCGACCAGGGCGTGGCGGCGATGGAGGCCAACAAGCAGGCCATCATCGTCAGCGAGAACCGGCTGAAGAAGATGAACCTCCGGGTCGGCCAGCGGATCAAGCTGTACGGCCTGAACTACCCCGACATGGTGTTCGAGTTCGACGTCGTCGGGTCGCTCCCGGCCGGCAAGTACGACGGGGTCGGGTTCATGAACTCGGTCTACCTGAACGACCTGCTGAAGCAGAAGCCGGCCGACTACGTCATGCAGGACAAGTCGGTCAACCTGATCTGGGTCCGGCTCCCGGACATGGCCGCGTTCGAGCGGCTGACCGCCCTGGTCGACGACCCCGGCCGGTTCAACAACCCGCCGCTCAAGGTCGAGACCGCGTCGAGCGGGCTGGGGAGCATGCTGGAGCCGTACAAGGACATCCTGTGGGGGCTCAAGTTCATCCTCACCCCGGCCATGGTCGGGATCATGTGCCTGGTCATCGCCAACGCCCTGTCGATCAGCGTCCGCGAGCGGCGGACCGAGCTGGCCGTCCTCAAGGTCCTCGGGTTCCAGCCCCGGCACGTCTTGCTGATGGTCCTCGGGGAGGCGGTCCTGGTCGGGGTGATGGCCGGCGGGATGGCCGCCGGGCTGATGACCGGGCTGTTGGAGTGGGCCAAGATCCAGCTCATCTTCTGGCCCCTGCGGGTGCCCCCGCTCGGGACGCTCCTCGGCCCCGGGCTGGGGGTGGCGGTGTCGGTCGCCGGGAGCCTGCTGCCGGCCCTCCGGGCCCGCCGGGTGAAGGTCGCCGAGGTGTTCGCCCGGGTGGCGTAGGGGACCCCCCCCCGGCCCCCTCCCCTGGAGAAGGGAGGGGGAGGCAGGCCCGAGCCGGGCCACACGCGGATCAGGCCGGTAACGAGTACACCCGCCGCCCTCTTGCTCCCCCTCCCTTCCCAGGGGAGGGGGCCGGGGGGAGGGGTCTCCGGAGTCCACCGCCGCATGAGCGCCCCGACCCTCCTGCCGACCGCCCGCCGGTTCGCCGCCGCGGCCGACCCCGACCGCGGCCCGAACCGGCTGTACACTCTGGTCCAGGCGGCGGCCGGGCTCCTCGTCCCCCTGTGGATGCTCTGGCTGGTCCGGCCGTGGGCGTTGCCCGAGGCCGAGGCCCTCCGCCGGCCGCCGCTCGCCCTCCGGCTCGTCCGCGGCCTCCTGCTGATCCTGCTCGCCCCGCTCTCGGTGGTCGGCATCCCGGCGTTCGTCGTGTGCCTGGTGGCCCCGCCGGCGGTGCGGCGGCCGACCCTCCTCACCCTGCTCGCCGGGCTGAACCTGCTCGCCCTGATCGGGGCGGCGGCGAACGCCGCGGTGAACGGCTTCCCCGGCGCCCCCGAGCCGCCCAAGCTCGACCCGATGACCCGGGAGGTGGTCGGCGGGATGGTCTTCCGGGCCGTCCTCGCCGTCGTCCAGAACCTGCTCCTCACGTACCTGCTGCTCGACGTGCTGTTCTACTGGTCGTTCCCCGCGGTCGCGGGCGACCTGCGGACGTTCGACCGGTGCGTCAAGTGGCGGGTGGGGTTCGGGCGGGGGTTCTGGCGGCTCATCGGCACCCTGTTCGTGGTCGGCTTCTCGCTGCTGCCGCTGGCCGCCCTGCTGGTCGCCCTGCCGGCCGTCGCCCCGGACGAGGCGGTCCTGTCCGACACCGTCCGCCGGCGGCGGACGTGGCTCGGGCGGACGGCCCGGCGGGCGGCCGCCGTGCTCGCCGGGCTGGTCGTCCTGGTCGCCCTCCTGGCGTTCGCCATCGAGGCCGTCAGCCGGCTCCCGCTCCCCGAGGGCGGGCAGCTCGGCACGCTCGCCCGCAAGCTCCTGGGCAGCTCGGCCGCCGAGACCCTGGAGGGCATCCCCGGGGTCGGGCTGGCGTTCGCCGAGACGGAGCCGAAGCCCGAGTCGCTCCCGCCCGGCGTCACCTGGACCCCGGCCAAGGACCTGATGACCAAGCGGGACACCCTGGCCGCCCAGGTCGCCCGCCCGAACCAGAAGCCGCTCGACCGGGAGGAGGCCCAGGACAAGCTGGCCGAGGTCGACAAGGAGATCGCGGACCGCAAGCCGAACTCGCTCTACCTACGGGTGATGCTCGACCCGGCCCTCAAGCCGTGGTTCGGCGAGCCGGTCTGGAAGCTCCTGCCGACCACCCTGGTCGAGCACTGGCCGTTCGTCTTCCTGATCGTCTACGCCACCGACCTGTTGCTCCTGTTGCTCATCGGCCGGGTGCCGCTGGCCTACAACCTCCGCTACCTCTGGGTCCGGCGGCGGGACACGGCCCTCACCGCGGTCGCGTTCACCGTGGTGGTGGCCATCGTGGTCGTCCTGCTGGCGTTCGTCAACGGGATGAACAAGCTGAACGACAGCACCGGGGTGCCGGGGAACGTCCTGGTCCTGGCCGACGGGGCGACCGACGAGCTGTTCAGCAGCCTCCAGTACGGGGACGTGAGCAACGTGGCCGAGGTGGTCGTCACCGAGGACGAGCGGAACCGGCCGATCGCCCCGCAGCGGGTGGCCCGCGGCGTGGTCGGGCCGGACGGCCGGGTCACCCAACTGCCGCCCGACACCCCGAAGGGGAAGGAGCCGCCGGGGGCCGTCCGGCTGGCCAGCTTCGAGTGCTACCTGGTGATGAACCAGCCGGTCCCGACCAAGCCCGGGGAGCCGAGTCGCCGGCGGTTCCTCCAGGTCCGGGCCCTGAAGACCCCGGCGGTCGGCGGGGCGGTCCACGGGATCGAGCTGCAGCCCGGCGGCAAGTGGTTCGCCGACGACGGCATCCACCAGGACAACCCGAAGCTGATCCCGTGCGTCCTGGGGGAGGGGGCGGCCGGGACGCTGGGCGGGGATGTCGGCAAGCCGAAGCTCGGCCCGGGCGACGTGTTCAACCTGGGCGACGCCGACTGGGTGGTGGCCGGGGTGATGAAGTCGGAGGGGACGACGTTCGGGTCCGAAATCTGGTGCG
>JAIEQO010000072.1 GCA_019747655.1 Gemmataceae bacterium
CACTCTCCAGCACCACGTTGAACTCGGTCGGCTCGGCCGCCGGGGCGGCCGCGGCCGCCCCGCCACCAGCCGCCGGAGCCGCGGCCATCATGACCCCGCCGCCGGCCGGCTCGATCTGGTACTTGTCCTTCAGGTAGTTCTTCAGCTCGACGGCCTGCGCGATGGTCAGCCCGGCGAGCTTGTCGCCCAGTTCCGCGACGGCGCTCATGGAAAGCCCCTTTCAGGATGCGGTGCCGGGTGAAGCGGCCCGGCGACGCGGCGTAATAGCTGGCTCGTGATCCGGGAGGGCGAGGCTCCTGCCGAGCCGCGACCGCACCCGTTGAAGTAACGACACTCGGCCCGCCGGGAGGCTCGCCCTCCCGTGCGGAATATCACCCCGCCGTCGCCGGGGCGGCGTCGGCCGCCGGCGCCCCGCCCTCGCCCGGCTTCTTCTCCTCGATCGCCACGAGGATGCCGGCGAGCTGGCTGGCCGGCCCGGTCAGGCACCCGGCCACCTGGCTGCCCGGCCCCAGGAGCGCGGCCAGCACCCCGCCGATGGCTTCTAGCCGGGTCGGCAAGGTCTTGGCCAACTCCATCGTGACCGGCTGGCCGTCGGCCACCGCCGTGCGGACCTTAAACTTGTCCGGGGCCTTCGGGTCCTTCTTCAGGTCGCGGATCAACCCGTCGACGGTGTTCGACAGCTCTTTGATGCTGTCGGTGCCCCAGACGAGCAGCGTCGGCCCGGCCCAGCCGTCGAGGGCGATGCCGTTCTCGTCGAACACCTTCTTGGCGAAGCTGTTCTTGACCAGTTGGGCCTTGGCCTTCTTCTCTCGCAGCCGCTTGCGGAACTCGAAGTCGGTGGCCGCGTCGACCTTGACCGGCTCCAGGACGACGTAATTCTTCACCCCGCCGAAGGTCTTCCGGAGGGCGGACAGCTCCAGTTCCTTGATTTTCTTGCTCATCGCCGTTAGTCCATTGACAATTGTCCACAGTCCACTGCGGCCAACCCCCACGATCCACCCCACAGTGGACCGTGGACGGTTGACAATGGACCGGCTAGATCGCCAGCCGGATGCCCGGCGACATGGTCGCCGACAGGGTCACGGCGTTGACGAACGTCCCCTTCACCGCGGCCGGCTTGGCGGCCTTCACCTGCTCGACGAAGGTGGTGACGTTGGCCACCAGCTTGTCGTCGTCGAAGCTCATCTTGCCGACCCCGGCGTGGACCTGGCCGGTCTTGTCCGACCGGTACTCGACCTTCCCGGCTTTGAACTCCCGGACGGCGGCGGCCACGTCCCCGTTGGCCGGCACCACCGTCCCGGCCTTCGGGGTCGGCATCAGCCCGCGGGGGCCGAGGACCTTCCCGAGCCGGGACACCTGGCCCATCATGTCCTGGGTGGCGATGGCCACGTCGAAGTCCAGGAACCCCTCCTTCTGGACCCGCTCGACCAGGTCGGCCCCGCCGACCACGTCGGCCCCGGCGGCCCGGGCCTGGTCGGCCTTGTCGGCCTGGGCGAAGACGGCGATCCGGACCGACTTGCCGATCCCGTGCGGCAGCGGGATGGCCCCGCGGATCATCTGGTCGGACTGGGTCACGTCGATGCCGAGGTTCATGTGGACCTCGACCGTCTCGTCGAACTTCGCCCGCTTCATCTTCTTCAGCTCGGCCACCGCCTGCTTGAGCGGCATCGGGCCGGCGTCCCGGAGCTTCTTCTCCAGGTTCTTGAGGTGGTTGCGGAGCTTTTTGCCGCGGCGGGGGGCGACGCCCGGCTTCTTCTTCCGCTTCGGCTCGGCGACCGCGGCCTGGGCGGCCGTCGCGGGGGCCGCGGCGGTGGCGGCCCCGCCGTCGGCGGGACCGGCCGGCTTGGTCTCGGGTACGGCGGGCGGGGTCAGGGCCTCGGCGCCGGCCTCGGGGGCGGCGTCCTTCGGCTGCTTCTCTTTGGCCATCTCGACTCGCTCCTGGCGGGGGTCCCACGCCGTCCGCTAACGCGACCGGCGGGTACGTCCCCTCCCGCCGGGCCCGGTGCGGGCGACGCGGCGGTGTGGCGGAACAGACAGAGTATGAGAGCCACCACGGTCGGCAACCGGGGCGGAGCGAAAAATCTCGGTGAGTCAAGTCCGGGTGGCCGGGGCAGAGGCTCGGCGATGCCCCGGGAGGTCGATTCCATCGGGGCAATGGCGAGCCTCTGCCCCGGCCACCCGGACCGGCAGCCTACCTTACGCCTCGACGACCCCGATGCCCATGCTCCGGGCGGTCCCCTCGATGATCCGGGCGGCGTGTTCAACGTCCCGGGCGTTGAGGTCCTGGAGCTTCTTCTTGGCGATGTCGTTGACCTGGGCCTTGGTCAGGTTGAACCCCTTGTACTTGCCGCCCTTCTTGGCCTCGGCCGGGATGACTTCCTTCCCCTGCTTCTTGCCCGCGGGGATTTTGGCCGCGAGCTTGATGAGCACGGCCGCCGGCGGCGACTTGATCTTGAACTCGAAGCTGCGGTCGGAATAGACGGTGATCATTACCGGGAGCATCAGCCCCTTCGTCTCCGGGCCGCCCGTCTTCTCGTTGAACTGCTTGACGAACATCCCGATGTTGACGCCGTGGGCGCCCAGGGCCGGCCCGACCGGCGGGGCCGGGGTGGCCGTCCCGCCCGGGCACTGGAGCTTCACGACCGCCGTCACCTGCTTCGCCATTCTTCACCTACTGATTGAAGATTTGTAATTTAAGATTGTAGATTGTCAGACCACACCAACCCGCCGACGGGTTCGGTCAATCTTCAATCTCAATTCTACAATCTTCAATTCTCAAGCCTTGTCCATCTGGAAGGCGTCCATCTCCATCTCGACCGGCCGGCCCCAGATGGTGACCACCACCGTCACCTTCGGCGGGTCGGTCGGGTCCTTCGGCTCGGTGATCGCCTTGACCTCGGCCTCCGACCCGGCGAACGCCCCGTCCCGGATGCGGACCTTGTCGCCCTTCTCGAAGTCGAGCTTGACCTTGATCTTCCGCCCGTCCTTCTTGGCGTTCGGGTCGGCCACCCCGGTGAGCATCTGCTGGACCTCCCGGTCCGGCATCGGGCTCGGGGCCCGGTGGTGGGTGGCCCCGACGAAGTCGCCGACCCCGCTCGTCTCCCGGAACACGTACAGGATGCGGTCGTTGAACTCGACCTCGGCGAACAGGTAGCCGGGGTACTTCTTGCGGTGCTTGGCGACGTTCCGCTCCTCCGTCACCTTCTGCCCGGTCTTCTTGTCCTTGACCGAAACTTTCTTTTTCTCGTAATATTCTTCGACCGGGATGACGATCTGCCCGAAGAATTCTTCGAGCCCCTGGATTTTGACCTGCCGCTCGACCGCCGCCTTGATCGACTCCTCCCGGTTACTCTGCACCTTCACCACGTACCACTTCTTGTTGCTCTCGACCGGCGGCGGTGGCGCGGGCTCGGCCGGGGCCTCGGCCGCGGGCACGTCCGCGACCGCTTCCGGCTCGGCAGCCTCCGCCGGTTCCTCGGCCGTGGCGGCTTCGACCGCTACGGCCGGCTCCGGCTCGTCGGCGGTCGGGGCCGTCGGTTCGGTCTCCGGGACGGCCAGGGCTTGCACGTCGGCGGCGGTGTCCGGCTCCGCGTCCGCGACCACCTCCGGCTCGGCAGGCGGAGCCGCCACCTCCTCGGCCTCGGCCGCCGGCGTGTGGGTGTGGTCGGCGACGGCCGCGGCCGGCTCGGCGGACGGCTCGTCGTGGTGGGCGGCGGCCACGTCGGCCGCGGGG
>JAIEQO010000453.1 GCA_019747655.1 Gemmataceae bacterium
CTGGCCTGCGTCAGCAACGACCCGAGCTTCGAGCTCGACCCGTCGCTCGGCAAGTCGATCAACTACGACGCCTTCTTTCCGCTCGTCGAGCTGTCCAAGAAGCACGGGGTCGGCCGGTTCGTCTACGCCTCGTCGTCCAGCGTGTACGGGATCAAGGAGGAGGAGAACGTCACCGAGGAGCTGCCGCTCCTGCCGCTGACGGACTACTCCAAGTACAAGGCCCTGTGCGAGGACGTGCTGCACGCCGAGCGGACTCCGGGGTTCACCACCCTGATCCTCCGGCCGGCGACGATCTGCGGCTACTCGCCCCGGCTCCGGCTCGACCTGTCGGTCAACATCCTGACCAACCTGGCCGTCAACAAGCGGGAGATCACTGTCTTCGGCGGCAGCCAGCACCGGCCGAACCTGCACATCCAGGACATGACCGACCTGTACTGCCAGACCCTGAAGTGGCCGGCCGAGAGGATCGACGGGAAGGTCTACAACGCCGGCTGGCAGAACCTGACCATCGCCGAGATCGCCGAGTGCGTCCGGTCGGTGGTCGGGGACGACGTGCGGATCGTCACCTCGAAGACGGACGACCTCCGGTCGTACCGGGTGTCGAGTGCCAAGATCAAGAACGAGCTGGGCTGGGAGCCGCGGTACACGGTGAGGGACGCCGTCCGCGAACTGGCCGCCGCCTTCCAGGCCGGGAAGATCCCCGACTCTCTGACCGCCCCGCGGTACTCGAACATCAAGACGATGAACGCCTACCTCGCCGGCAAGGCGACGAAGGCGGCCTAGTGAGGAATGACGAATGACCCACCGATGACCCACCAATGGCGAAGGAAACCGACGCAGTCCTCCCTTCGTCATTGGTGGGTCATCGGTGGGTCATTCGTCATTCGCCCCGGAGGGGCGACGTGGCGGACCTGTCCGTCGTGGTGGCGAACTACAACCACGCCCGCTACCTGCCGCGGGCGCTGGACGCGATCCTGTCCCAGTCGCCCCGGCCGCGGGAGGTGGTCGTCATCGACGACGCCTCCGACCGGGACGACAGTTGGGCTGTGATCGAGCGGTACGCCCGCCGCGACCCGCTGATCCGCCCGGTCCGGCACGCCGTGAACCGGGGGGTGTGCCCGACGTTCAACGAGGGGCTGGCGGCGGCCCGGGGCGAGTACGTCGTCCTGGCCGCGGCCGACGACGTCGTCCTCCCCGGGTTCTTCGAGCGGGCCGCCGTGGCCCTGGCCGCCCACCCGTCGGCCGGGCTGTGCTGCGGGTACGATAGCTACCGCCGCGGGGCCGACGGCCCGGTCGTCCCGAACCCGTCGGGGTGGGGCGACGAGCCGACCTACTTCGGCCCGCCCGAGGTGGCCCGCCGGGTGCGGTGCAACCTGGCCGCCCACGCCACCGTGGCCCGCCGCGCCGCCCTCCTCGCCGCCGGCGGCTACCGCCCCGAGCTGGCCTGGTACTCGGACTGGTTCGCCTACCTGGTGGTGGCGTTCCGGCACGGGCTGGTCCACGTCCCGGCCCCGCTGGCGGTCCGCACCCTCGACCTCCCCGGGGCGTACTCGGGGGACGACAACCGCCGCGGGCCGCGGAACGTCGCCGCCCTCGCCGCGTTCCTCGACCTGGCGACCGGGCCGGCGTTCGCCGACGTGGCCCCGTACTTCGTCCGGTCGGGGGCGGCGACGTACTTCGGCCCGGACCTCGTCCGGGCCGCCGCCCGCCGCCCCGACCCGTGGCGGCCGGACGTCCTCGCCCTGCTCGTCGGCCTGCTCCCCGAGCACGGCCGGGAGCTGCTGGCCGACCCCGACCCGGTCGCCCGGGACCTCGCTCTGTACCTGCTCGGCCCGCAGCGGGAGGCGGCCGAGGCCCGGTACGCGGCGGAACTCGAACAGGCCCGGGCGGAAGCCGACGCCCTCCGCCGCCACTTCCCCCCGCCGGGGGTCGGCCCGAAGCTCCGGTGGCTGGCCGGGAAGGCGGTCGCCCGGGTGGTCCGGGCGGCCGGGTGAAGACGGGTTGATTCCGCCCCGGCTTCCGGGGTAAACACCTCCCACCACCGCCAACGGAAGGCGCCCCGATGACCGCCGCCGCGTCCCCCCGCCTCGACCGCCGGTCGAAGGACCTCCGCCGGGTGATCGTCGGGGTCCTCCAGAAGGCCCGCCGCGGGCACGTCGGGGCGGCCTACTCGCTGATCGAAATCCTCCGGGTGCTGTACGACGACGTCCTCCGGTTCGACCCCAAGAACCCCCGGTGGGCCGACCGCGACCGGTGCATCCTGTCGAAGGGGCACGGCTGCCTGGCCTTGTACGCCCTCCTGGCCGACAAGGGGTACTTCCCCGCCGAGGAGTTGGACAAGTTTTGTGCGGCCGACGGCATCCTCGGCGGCCACCCGGACGCCGGGAAGGTGCCGGGGGTCGAGGCCAGCACCGGGGCCCTCGGGCACGGCCTGCCGATCGGCCTGGGGATGGCCCTCCACCTGCGGCTGGCCAACTCCCCCGGCCGGGTGTTCGTCGTCCTCGGGGACGGCGAGTGCAACGAGGGGTCGGTCTGGGAGGCGGCCATGTGCGCCGGCAAGCACCGCCTCACCAACCTGACGGCGATCGTCGATTACAACAAGCACCAGAGCTACGCCAGCACCAGGGAAGTCCAGGACCTGGAGCCGTTCGCCGACAAGTGGCGGAGCTTCGGGTTCGCCGTCCGGGAGGTCGACGGGCACGACATCGCGGCCCTCCGGGCCACCTTCCGGTCGGCCCCGTTCGCCCCGGACAAGCCGTCGGCGGTGATCTGCCACACGGTCAAGGGGAAGGGCGTGAGCTTCGCCGAGAACAACATGAAGTGGCACCACAAGAACAAGGTGACGGACCAGGAAGTCGAGGCCCTGCTGGCCGCCATCGAGGGGGCGTAAGCGATGCGCGAGAACTGCCTGAAGATGGTGTACGAGCTGGCCAAGACCGACGAGCGGATCGTCTTCATCGGCTCCGACCTCGGGGTCGGGGTGTTGGCCGAGTTCAAGAAGGAGATGCCGGCCCGCTTCTTCATGGAAGGGGTGGCCGAGCAGAACCTCGTCGGCGTCGCGGCCGGGATGGCGATGGAGGGGCGGGTCGTGTACCTGAACACGATCGCCACGTTCCTCAGCCGCCGGTGCTACGAGCAGGTGGCCGTCGACCTGTGCCTGCACAACGTCAACGTCCGGCTGATCGCCAACGGCGGCGGGGTGGTCTACGCCCCGCTCGGCCCGACGCACCTGGCGATCGAGGACATCGCCATCATGCGGGCCCTGCCGAACATGACGGTGGTGGCCCCGGCCGACTCGGTCGAGATGATCCGGTTCATGAAGGCGTCGGTGGATTACCAGGGGCCGATCTACATCCGGGTGGCCAAGGGGCACGACCCCATTGTGACCGCCGATATCACCGGCCCGTTCGTGATCGGCGAGGCGGTCACGATGCGGGACGGCGGCGAGGTGCTACTCGCCACCACCGGGGTCGGGCTCCAGGTCTGCCTGGCGGCCGCGGACAAGCTGGCGGCGGCCGGCGTGAAGGCCGGCGTCCTCCACTTCCCGACGGTCAAGCCGCTCGACGTGAAGGCCCTGCACGCCCACGCCGAGAAGGCCGCGGCGGTCGTCACGGTCGAGGAGCACACGGTCATCGGCGGGCTCGGCTCCGCCGTCGCCGAATACGTCGCCGAAACGGACCTGCTGGCCACCCGCCGGTTCAAGCGGGTCGGCATCCCGGACGTGTTCCCGAGCGTCTA
>JAIEQO010000406.1 GCA_019747655.1 Gemmataceae bacterium
GCGGACGGGGCGGAGTGGGCGTCGAAGGCGTAGAGCCGGAGCATGGCCGCGGTGCTGGCGGCCGCGTCCGGGTCGGCCTCGACGACGAGCACCCGGTCCCCGCCGAGCCGGGGGTGGGCGAAGTCGGTGGCCGAGACCTCCGTCTCGACGGCGGATTGGTCGCGTGGGGTGCTCATCGGAGTGACCCGAGTATAACCCGGCGAGCGACGCCCGGCAATCGGGATCGGGTTATCCGAGCCGGCGGCGGAAGTTCACCGGCTCGATGAGGATTGACCGGCCGGCGATGACGTAGGGGAAGTGGCGGTCGACCCAGCCGCGGGCGGCGGCCTCGGCCCAGGGGGTGCCGGGCGGGATGTCGATGGACTTGAGTAGGACGAGGCGGGACGCCCCGTACACGACCGCGGCCCGGGCGGCGATGGAGTCGGTGGTGACGGCCCACGAGTGGGGGAGGGCGGGGTCGGCGGTGGCGAAGGCGTCGGTATCGAGGACGGAGATTAGGGAAAGACCCCTCCCCCTATCCCCCTCCCCTACGAGGGGAGGGGGGACAAGACCCGAGCCGGCCCTCCGGTCCCCCCTCCCCTCGTAGGGGAGGGGGATAGGGGGAGGGGTCTCCTGCGTGGCTGGGGGGAGGGGTTCTTCGAGCATGCAACGGAGGAACGCTGCCGGGGCGGCGAGCGACCGCAGCGCGATCCGGTGGGCGGCCTCCTCGCCGATCCCGTGGACGGCGTCGAGCTGCCGGACCGCTTCGCCGAACGGGCCGCCGCCGGGGACGAGTAGGACCGGCTCGGGGGCCAGTTCGGCGAGGTACGCCCGCAGCCCGGGGCCGAGCCCGGGGTGGTCGTACAGGCTGCCGCCGACCTTCATCACGATCACGACCGCCGCTCCGCCGCCAGCACGGCGACCGCGTAGGCCGGGGCGCAGGCCGATACGGCCGGCCCGAGTTCGTTAGACAGGAGCCAGAAACTCTTCGGCGGATCTTGGCCGAGATAGGCTCCGAACCGGTCCCAGAACCGCCGGGCCAGGAACTCGCCACCGCCGCTGGCGATCACGAACCGGAATTCGTCGACCGGGTTGCCGGCCCAATCGCCATTCTGGCGGGCAGACCGAAAGGCCCAGCTAAGCTGTTCAAGCTGATCCCCGCGGACTTCCTTGGCGAACGAGACGAGCCGTTCCTCGGATAGGGACTCGGGGTCGCCGCCGAGCATCCGGGCGAGCCGGGCCAGGCAGTGTTGGCGGGTGACTGGGCGGCCGTCGGCGGTGTCGGTGTCGGTCGGGTTCTCCGGCAGGTCGCGGAGAACGACGTAGGCATCTTGGGTGGTGGCGAAGAACTCGGCGGCCACCCGGGCGCCCATTACAGCACAGAGGGGGGTTCGGCGAAAGCCGCGGTACAGCAACTCCCCGGAGAACAGCCGGTCGAAGTCGGTCAGACCGTGGGGTGTCGGGAGGCCGTAGCTGATCGGGATCAGGTCGGTCGTCGTCGAGCCGATGTCTATCAGCAGAGCGAGGTGGGTCGGGACGAACCGGCCTACGAACGTCGCCAGGGCGTGCCAGTTGGCGGCGGCGACGGTCAGGTAATCCCGCCGGGCCGTCGGCACGTCCACGAACTCGCCGCCAGTCCCCCACACCCGCACCGGCCGGCCGGCGGCCGCGTGCCCGACCGCGTCCAGGATCGCGTTCACCCCCTGCCGCTTGGTCTCGTAGCAGTCGCACAGCTCGCCGGTCATGGTGACGGCGAGTTCGTCGGCGTCCGGGAACTTCGCCACCAGTTCGGCGAGGGCGGCCGGCAGCCCGTCCGGTTGCTTCCACAGGGCGAACGGGACCGACACCGCCCGCCGGTCGGGGGTCGCCGCCTTCAGGTTCGCCCCGCCGATGTCCAGCCCTAAAACGGTCATCCTGGGCAGGATACCCGGGGCTTCCGCCCCGGGCTACGCAAGATCGCCCCTCCGGGGCGGAGACCCGCCCGACCACCGGAGCCGCGGAGCGGCGGCCGTCCGTAGCCCGACGCGGGAGCGTCGGGGAAAATCATGCGTTACCTCGTCGGGATCGACCTCGGCACCACCAACACCGCCGTCGCCTACGTCGACACGGCGTCGAAGGCCGCCGGCGGGCCGAAGCTCCACACCTTCCGCGTCCCGCAGGTGGTGGCCGCCGGGCAGGTCGGCGAGCAGGACCTCCTGCCGTCGTTCCTGTACCTCCCCGGGCCGCACGACCTCGCCCCCGGGTCGATCGACCTGCCGTGGAAGGCGGCTCCGCACGACACCGTCGGCGTGTTCGCCCGGAACCACGGGGCCAAAGTCCCGGGCCGGCTCGTCTCGTCCGCCAAGTCGTGGCTCAGCCACCCCGGCGTCGATCGGTCCGCCCCGCTGTTGCCGTGGGCCGGGCCGCCGGACGTGCCCCGGCTGTCGCCGCTCGAAGTCTCGGCCCGCTACCTGCGGCACCTGGTCGAAGCCTGGAACGCCGCCCCGGGCCGCAAACCCGAAGACCACCTGGAAGAGCAAACGGTCGTCGTCACCGTCCCGGCGTCGTTCGACGACGTGGCCCGGAACCTGACCGCCGAGGCCGCCAAGCAAGCCGGCCTCAAGCACGTCACGCTGCTGGAGGAGCCGCAGGCCGCGTTCTACGCCTGGCTCGGCACGCACACGGCCAAGGAGGCCGGGAAGCTCAAGCCCGGGATGCGGTGCCTGGTGGTGGACGTGGGCGGCGGGACCAGCGACTTCAGCCTCATCCGGGCGACCGAGGAGCACGGCGAGTTCGGCTTCGTCCGCGATGCGGTCGGCGACCACCTGTTGCTCGGCGGCGACAACATGGACCTCGCCCTGGCCAAGTCGGTGGAGGCGAAGCTGCCCGGCGGGCGGCTCGACGCGGCCCAGTTCGGGGCACTGGTGCAGGCGTGCCGGGCGGCCAAGGAAGCACTCCTCGCCGACAACCCGCCGCCGACCTTCCCGGTGACAGTCACGGGCAAGGGCCGGTCGGTCGTCGGCGGGTCGGTGTCCGTCAACCTGACCCCGGCCGACGTGGCGGCGGCCCTGTTCGACGGCTTCTTCCCGGCCGTCCCGTTCGACGCCGAGCCGGCCCGCGGGGCCCGGGCCGGCCTCCAGGAGATGGGCCTCCCCTACGTCTCCGACCCGGCCGTCAGCAAGCACCTCGCGGCATTCCTGCGGCAGCACCTGGCGAGCGGGGGGCGTCAGCCCCCTGATGGGGTCGGCAATCAGGGGGCTGACGCCCCCCGCTCGCCCGGAGTGGACGCCATCCTCTTCAACGGTGGCGTCTTCCAGCCGGCCGTCCTGCAAGACCGGGTGGTCGAGGTGATGCGGCCGTGGTTCGCCGCCCCCCGCAAGGCGTGGAAGCCGCTGGTCCTGACCAGCCCGTCGCTCGACCTCGCCGTCGCCTGGGGGGCGGCCTACTTCGCCTGGCTGCGGCACTCCGGCGGCAAGCGGATCGGCGGCGGCATCCCGCGGTCGTACTACATCGGCGTCGAGACGAATGCGGAACTCGGAACGCGGAATGCGGAATCGAAGACCGAGGCGGCCTCGGCTGATTCCGCGTTCCGCAATCTGCAATCCGCATTGTCCGTCTTGTGCGTCGTTCCCCGCCGCCTCCAGGAGGGGGAGGAAGTTCGTCTACCGCAGCCGGAACTCGAACTCGCCCTCGGCCAGCCGGTCCTGTTCCCGCTCTACACCTCGACCGTCCGCGGCGACGACCCGCCCGGGGCCGTCCTCCGGCTGCCGCCCGAGTCGCTG
>JAIEQO010000343.1 GCA_019747655.1 Gemmataceae bacterium
CGGGCCGGCCGGGCCGCCCGGGTGATCGCCGGCCGGGACCGGGCGGCGGCCGACGCCCGGGAACTGGCCCGGCTCGAAGGGACGTGGACGCTGGTGTCGCTGACCGCCGGCGGCCGGAGTCGGGCGAGGACGCGACCCGGACCTTCACCTTCACCGGCGGCACCTGGACCCTGGCGAAGGACGGGGCGGCCTACTCGACCGGGACGGTCCGGATGGTCGACCCGGCCGCCGACCCCCGGGCGTTCGACCTGGTGGTCCGGACCGACGGCGGCGAGGTCGTGTTCACCTCGGTCTACCACATCGACGGCGACACGCTCCGGTACTGCACCGGCCCGGGGCGGCCGGCCGGGGTGGAGTCGAAGCCCGGGGACAACAGCATGAGCAGCGTCTGGAAGCGGAAAAAGCCGTAGCCCGGGCGGCGGTGTTCTGTTGCAATCCTGGGGAGCGGGGGGCGGGCTGAAGACGCGGGGGAACCGATGGCCTCGTCCGTGGACCTGTACGGCACCGCCTACGGGAACTTCGCCGCCCCGGCCCTGGGGCAGGTGCGGCGGTACACCTACGGCGAGGACTTCGGCCAGAGCAGTTGGGTGACGGCCGACGAGTACCGGCGGCTCTTCCAGCTGCTCGACCTCGGCCCCGACCACCACGTCCTGGATGTCGGCTGTGGGTCCGGCGGCCCGGCCGTGTTCCTGGCCCGGGAGGTCGGCTGTCGGGTCACGGGGGTGGACGTCAACGCGGCCGGGATCGAGGCCGGGCTCGGCCTCGCCCGGCAGGCCGGCCTGGGCGGGCGGGTCCACTTCCGCCGGGCCGACGTCCGGGACCCGCTGCCGTTCGCCGACGGGGCGTTCGACGCCGTCGTGTGCATGGACGTGATCTGCCACCTGCTCGACCGCGGCACGCTCTTCGGCGAGTGGCGGCGGGTCCTGCGGCCGGGCGGACGGGTGCTGTACACCGACCCGGTGGTGGTGACCGGGTTCGTGAGCAAGGAGGAGTTCGCCGCCCGCGGCTCGACCGGCGACTTCGCGTTCGGGCCGCCGGGGGAGAACGACCGGCTGGTCCGCGGGGCCGGGTTCGAGCTGGTCTTCGCCGAGGACGTGACGGAGAACGAGGCCGCGGTCTCCGGCCGCTGGCACGACGCCCGGGGGCGGCGGGCGGCCGAACTCATCCCGCTGGAGGGCGGGGAGACGTTCGCCGGGCTGCAGCGGTTCCTCGCCACCGTCCACCGGCTGACCCGGGAGCGGCGGCTCTCCCGGTTCGTGTACCTCGGCCGCAAGCCGGACGACCGGGCGTAGGCGGGCCGGCGGGAATTGCCCGGCGGCCGGTTGCGGGCGGCCCGCCCCGGGTTTACCATCGCGGGTAGTCGTGTCCCACACCACGGCACGCGGCGTCCGGTCCTCGCACGAGGGGGGGTTGACGTGGCCGACCCGTTTCCGACCGGCGCCCACGACGCCCCGGCCGATGCCCCGGCCGACGCCCCGCCGACCGGGGGGTACGCCCGGCCGACCCCCAACGGGGTCGCCCACGCCCCGACCCCGCCGGCCGACGACCTCCCCCGGGCGTTCGGCCGGTACGAGCTACGAAACCTCCTCGGCCGGGGCGGGATGGGGGCCGTCTACCTGGCCCACGACCCCGGCCTGGACCGGCTCGTCGCCCTGAAGATCCCCCGCCCGGTCGAGCACGGCCCGGCCGTCTGGCGGGACCGGTTCCTGGCCGAGGCCCGGGCCGCCGCCACCCTCCACCACCCGAACATCTGCCCGGTGTACGAGTTCGGGGAGGCCGACGGCCGGCCGTACCTGACGATGGCCTACATCCCGGGGGAGACGCTGGCCGACCGGCTCGGGCGGGCCGGGCCGCTGCCGGTCCCGGAGGCCGTCGCCCTGGTCCGGACGGCCGCCCGGGCGATGGCCGAGGCCCACGACCGGGGGATCGTCCACCGCGACCTCAAGCCGGCCAACGTGATGATCGACCGGCGGGGGCAGCCGGTGGTGATGGACTTCGGGCTGGCCCTGCGGACGGCCGCCAGCGACGACCTCCGGCTCACCCTGTCCGGGGTGGCGATGGGGACGCCGGCGTACATGCCGCCGGAGCAGGCCGGCGGGGAGCACGAGGCGATCGGCCCGCCGGCCGACGTGTACGCCCTCGGGGTCATCCTGTACGAGCTGCTGACCGGCCGGGTGCCGTTCCGGGAGCGGTCGTTCGGCAAGCTGCTGGCCCAGATCGTGCGGGACCCGCCCGCCCCGCCGTCGGGGTTCAACCCGGCGGTCGACCCGGCCCTCGACGCCCTCATCCTGACGGCCTTAGAGAAGGAGCCGGGGCGGCGGTTCGCCACCGCCGGGGCCCTGGCCGACGCCCTCGACGCCACCACCCGGGGGGAGTACCGGTCCTCGTGGCCGCCCGCGGCACGGAGGCCGACCCGGGCGGCCGGGCGACCGCGGCCTACGTCCCGGGACGCACACCGGCCGAGCGGCGCCGGCGGCGGGGGGTCGCGGTCGCGGCCGGGGTGCTGGGTGTGGGCCTCTTGGCCCTGCTCGCCGGGGTCATCTACGTCAAGACCGACCACGGCGAGCTGGTGGTCGAGCTGAGCGACCCGGCGGCCAACGTGGACGTGCGGGTGAACGGCCAGGAGGTGGTCCTCGACCCGGACGGGCGGGCGGTCCGGGTGCGGGCCGGGGCGAACCAGAAGCTGGAGGTCAGCGGCCCGGACTTCGAGACGGCCGGCGAGTCGTTCGACCTGAAGCGGGGCGGCCGGACGGTGGTGCGGGTGACGCTCAAGCCGCGGGCGGGAGTGGCCCAGGCCCCGCCGACCGGCCCACCCGTCCCGGGGCCGGTGTCGAAGCCGGAGCCGGCCAAGCCCGCGCCGCCGAAGCCGGTCGTGTTCCCGGAGCGGTCCACCCTGGTCGAGGCCCCCGGCTGGCAGGTGCTGGCCGATGCCACGCAGGAGGAAATGCAGAAGTGGCTCGACGCCCGCAAGGCGGACAAGCACTCGGTGGTCTGGCTGGACGCGATCCAGGTCGGGGACAAGCCGGTGTTCTGCGCCGCCGCGGCGCTCGACGCCCGGGCCCCCGACTGGCGGGCGTTCCTGGCCGTCCGGTGCCCGTTAGACTCGAACCCGTTGAAGGAGTTCCGCAAGGTCGTGGATACCTTCAAGCACCGACTGGTATCGATCAGTGCGTACAACGCGAACGGCGTTCCCCACATGGTCTCGCTCTGGCAACCAGGGGCGACCCAGTTCTCCGTCGGGGTGAACTACGAGCCGGTTGTGATGGATGAGAGCATTGCCCAATTCCTGAAGAATGGGTTCGTGGTCCGCCTCATCCGCCCGTACCTGATCGAGATGGGCGTGGTCGCGGTCGCCGACTTGATCGAGCGGGCCCCCGGCACGAAGACGGCCCACGAACACGGCATGACCGCCCCCCGGTTCGCCGAGTTCCTGGAGCGGCACCGGAAGGACGGGCTGTGCCCGGTGGGCGTGGCGGCCGCCCCGCAGGACGGTGCCCTGTTGTTAGCCGCGACCATGTCGGACCGCCCGGCCCGGGCGGCCTGGGAGGTCGGCACCGACCTGACCGCCCAAACCCTCGGCACCCGGATGAAGGAGATGGTCGGCCGCGGCTTCGTGCCCGCGTCGGTCACGGCCTGCCCGTGGGACGGGGCGGTCCGGTACGCGGGCGTGTGGGTCAAGGAGCCGGCCCGGAAGTCGGGCGGGCGGGGCGACCCCGCCCGGCCGGCCGCCGCGCCGCCCCCC
>JAIEQO010000560.1 GCA_019747655.1 Gemmataceae bacterium
TGGGCGGCCGGGGCCGCCGACCCGCCGGTCGGGGGGGAGGTCGGCCCGGGCGGGGTGCCGACCTCGACCAGCTCGAAGTCGGTCCGGGTCGGGTTCTTGTTCCCGTCCACCGTGCTGACGGCGCGCAAGCCGGCGAACACCGTCCGTCCCTGGTACGTCGCCGCCACCGGGTAGAAGAGCTGGTCATGGATCGGGTCGGCCTGTCGGTACACGGTCCGCGTCGTCCACGCCCCGCCGGACAGGGTGGCCGTCCGGATTTGCCCGGCGAACTCGTTGGCGTAGCTGTCCGGCAGGTGCTCGGCCGCCTCGTCGGAGAAGGTGACGGTCGGCCGGCTGGACGAGTCGAACGCGAGCTGCGGGGCGAACCCGGTGAACCGCGGGCCGTCCCCGGCGGCGTACCCGTCCGGCCGGGTGACGACATCGGAATGGGTCCACGTCCCGTTCGCGTTGCGGGTGTGGTACACCAGCTTGCTCGACTGGGGCGACCCGGTCGCGTACCGGTCGACGTAGTAGCTGGCCACCGCCACCTGCCCGTTCGGGGCGACCGCCACCGACGCCCCGAGCCCGGCGTCGGCCGTCCCGTCGGCCGGGGCGACAACCACCTCGCTCTTCCACTTCCCGCCGGCGTTCGAGGCGTACCGCAGTTCGCTGTAGACGGTGCTGAACGCCCCGGCGACGTAGAACTGGGGGGTGTAGGTGAGGTGGGCGGCCCCCCTCGCGTCGACCGCCAGCGACAGGAACCGCGGGGCCCACCGCCCGCCGCTGAACCACACGTCCACCTTCGGGTCGGCGGTGTCGGCCACCCGGTCGAACTGCCACGTCCCGGACTTGTTGGTGGCGTACCAGAGGATGCCGGTGCCGACGTTCCCGACCCCGGTCGCCGCCCGGTACGTCTCGGCGAAGGCGAGGTGCAGGGTGTTGTTCGGCCCGGCCTTGGCCAGGAGGTGGCTCGGCCCCCACGGGGAGAGCCACGGGGCGGTGACGGACTCGACCTGTTGCCACCTCCCGCCGGTCCGGGCGTAGTGCCGCACGACCGTCTGGTAGCCGTTGGCCGCGGCGTTCCAGACCGGGTCGAGGTAGAAGGCGTGGGGGGTGCCGTCGGCGGTGAACACGAGCTGGGCCGATTGCACGGCCTTGGCCACCTGGTCCCGGGTGTCGTACTGGGTGCGGGTGAACGCCGGGGCGGTGGCCACCGCCTGCTCCTGCCAGGCGTTCCCGGCCCGGGACCGGTAGACCAGGTCCTGGCCCTGCCAGACGAGCTGGCCGAGTTCCCCGGTCGGGCTGTACTGGGTCCAGTCGAACTCCCCGGCCGGGACGACCGCCCCGGCCGGCTGGAGGCGGTCCTCCAGCAATTCGACGGACAGGCCCGGGCCGCGGCGGTCGCGGGTCATGCGGGGTCCCTGGCGGGTGTGTTGCGAGGGGCGGGGTGTAGCCGGCCGGGGTGTCGGGGTCAAGGAAATCCCTCCGGAAACCGGGCGATACCGCGGCCGCCCCCGTCCCCCGCGAAGGCGTCCTGCCCCCAGATTTCCGCGACCCGCGGCACCGCCCGAACCTTTCGGTCCGGGCGGCCCCGCCGATCGGCCCCGGCTGCCCCCCTCGGCGGCCGAAGCGTAGAATGCCGGCGATGGACCACCCCCCGGCGATCCGCACCGACAACCTGACCCGCACCTACCGCCTCCCCAAGAAGCGAAGGTGGGGCAAGTCCCCCAAGACCGACAGCCCGGCCGCGTTCACCGCCCTGGACGGGGTGACGCTGGAAGTCCGGCCGGGCGAGCTGTTCGGCCTGCTCGGCCCGAACGGGGCCGGCAAAACCACCCTGATCAAAATCCTCACCACCCTGCTCGCCCCGTCGTCCGGGACCGCCCAGGTGGACGGCCTGGACGTGGTCCGGGACGCCGACCTGATCCGGCCGCGGATCAACATGGTGTCCGGCGGCGAGTCGAGCGGGTACGGGGTGCTGAACGTCCGCGAGAACCTGTGGCTGTTCGCCCGGATTTACGGCGTCCCGACCAAGACCGCCTACGACCGCATCGGCAAGATGCTGGACGTGGTCGGGCTGGCCGAGAAGGCGTCGTCCCGCGTCTCCCACTTATCGACCGGCCAGCGGCAGAAGATGAACTTTTGCCGCGGGTTCATCACCGACCCGAAGATTTTGTTCCTCGACGAGCCGACCCTGGGGCTGGACGTGACCAGCGCCCGGGCGATCCGCGGGTTCGTGCGGGAGTGGATGGCCGAGCGGCCCGAGCGGACGCTGCTGTTAACCACGCACTACATGGCCGAGGCCGACGAGCTGTGCGACCGGCTGGCGATCATCGACAAGGGGAAGGTGCTGGCCTGCGACACCCCGGCGAACCTGAAGCGGCGGGTGCAGCGGCACACGATCTTCGAGCTGAGCCTCGCCCCGGGCCGCAACGGCTGGGCGGAGCTGGGCAAGCTGCCGGGGGTTCACCAGAGTACGGCGAGTGAGACGCCCACGACGGTCGAGGTGAAGGTGGCGCTGGAGGAGGAGCCGGCGATCGGGGCGGTGGTGCAGAAGCTGGTGAACTCCGGCGGGCACATCCTCAGCCTGAAGAAGGTCGAGCCGACGCTGGAGGACGTGTTCATCGAACTCGTGGGTCATGGCTTGGGCGACGACAAGCCGGCCGACCGGCCGGGCGGCGGGGCGCCGTCGTGAGACGGCCGCCGCACCGGAACCCAAGCCGCACGATCGACGCCGATCAAGGCACGATCAGAATCAAAACATGATTTTTGTCTGATCGTGCCTTGATCGGCGTCGATCGTGCGGCGAATCTGTCCGCCGCTGAAGGACCCCATGCCCTCCTCCCTCCGCCTGTTCGTCGATGCGGCTCGCGCCCGGACCTACCCCCGGGTGGCGTGGCTGTTCCGCAGCCGGACGTGGATTTTCCAGGAGACCCTGCTCCCCGTCCTCGGGGTGGCGGCGTTCGCCTACTCGTACAAGGCGATGGGCGCCCCGGACGAGTACCGCGGGCTGGTCGTCCTCGGGGCGGCGATGACCACCTTCTGGATGAACGTCCTGTGGGGGATGGGGGCGGCCCTGTACTGGGAGCGGGACGCCGGGAACCTGGAGCTGTACGTCATGTCCCCGGCCCCGCTGATGGGCATCCTGACCGGGATGGCCCTGGGCGGGATGACCACCACCCTGGTCCGGGCGGCCACCATCACCACGGCCGGCGTGTTCCTGTTCGACGTGCCGCTGAACCCGTCGAGCTGGTGGGCGTTGGCCGCGGTGCTCCTCCTGACCCTGTCGTCCCTGTACGGCCTCGGGATGATGTTCGCGTCGGTCTTCCTCCGCTGGGGCCGGGAGGCGTGGCACCTGGTCAACCTGTTCCAGGAGCCGGTCTACCTCTTGACCGGGACGAACTTCCCGGTCTCGGCCATCTTCCCGAAGGCCATCGCCGTGGCCGCCACCGCGATCCCGCTGACGGCCGGGATGGACGCGATGCGGCAGGTCCTCTTCCGCACCCCGGGCATCTTCCCGGTGTGGCAGGAGGCGGTCCTGCTGGCCGGGCTGTCGGTGGCGTTCTTCCTGCTCGCCCGGCGGCTGTTACGGAACCTCGAACGCCGGGCGAAGGAAGAGGGGAAGCTGACGATCCGGTGGCAATGACCATGGTGAGCGTCGGGGCGTCAGCCCGACGGTCGAACACCCGTAACCGTCACCGTGAGCGTCGGGGCGTCAGCCCGACGGTCGAACACCCGTAACCGTCACCGTGAGCGTCGGGGCGTCAGCCCGACGGT
>JAIEQO010000677.1 GCA_019747655.1 Gemmataceae bacterium
CTCCCACTCCTCGTCCGGGCCGTCTTCCTCGCGGGCCGGGGTGGCGTCCAGCCGCTCGTGGGCGTCGGCGTCCCCGGTCCCCCGGGGGCGGTTCCGCTGGGCCGACAGGAAGTTGTAAATCTTGTTCCGGGTGATGGTGTACAGCCAGCCCCGGAAGGTGCCCTTCTTCGGGTCGTACTCGAGCCGGCCGGCGTGCCGGGCGACGCTCCGGAGGACGTCCTGCATCAGGTCGGCGGCGTCGGCGTCCTGGAGGCCGCGGTTCCGGGCGAACCGGTACACCACCGGCCCGTAGAGCTGGACGAACTCCCGCCAGGCGTCGGCGTCCCGCCCGTCCCGGATGCGGGTGAGCAGGGTCACCCGGGTCAGCGGCGGCTCGGCCATGCGGGCGGTCCCGGGGGGTTGTACCGGCCGGCGGTCGCCGGCTTACAGGCCCCGGCCGGGCGGGACGTGGGTCGGGGAGGGCACGCCGGCCGGGACAGCGCCCATTCTAGCGGTCGGCCCAAAGCGGGATAGGCCGGCCGACCGGCCCGGCCCGAACGGGAAGAATCGTTGATGGACCGGGCGTCCGACCGCCGATGATGGGCCTGAACGCCGGCTCAGTTCTTCACGGGCGTCAACCGACCTTCCGCCGGGCGGCCGGGTCGGGTTTGCCTGTGGCCGGTGTCGGTTCCCGTCCCAGTGGTCCCAGTCGGAGGCACGCGATGGAGCAGCCCGGGGTGATCCCGCACCTGGTCGTCAAGGGCGCGGCGAAGGCGATCGAGTTCTACAAGGCGGCGTTCGGGGCCGAGGAGGTCGCCCGGATGCCGGTCGGGGGCGCGGACTTCCCCGGGGCCCCGGCCGACGACGACCGCATCCTGCACGCCATGCTCCGGGTGAACGGGGCGGTCATCTTCCTGAACGACGACCTGCCGGACCTGTGCGGCGGGGTGTCCCGGGCCCCGGCCGGGCCGAGCCCGGTGACCCTCCACCTGTGCGTGAAGAGCGCCGACGAGGCCATCGCCCGGGCGGCCGCCGCCGGGGCGACGGTGACGATGCCGGCCGAGGACATGTTCTGGGGCGACCGGTACGGGCAGGTCGCCGACCCGTTCGGCCACGCCTGGTCGTTCACCCACCCGCTGGCCAACAGCCAGGCGAAGGCGGCCTGACCCGGACCCGGAAGGAGTTTTTGACAGGATGAACAGGATAGACCGGATGAATACAGAATGATTGTTTTCTGTTTTATCCAGTTTATCCTGTTCATCCTGTCAAAAACTCCGTCCCGCTAAACCTGCTCGATGACCTCGTCGGCCGGGAACCGGACCTTCGGCAGGTGGGCGTACTTGTCGTCCGGGTGGCGGTAGCCGGCGGCCGCCAGGGCGATCGACCCCACCCCCCTCGCCTTCAGCCCCAAGGCCTCGTCGAACTTGGCCGGGTCGAACCCCTCCATCGGGCAGGCGTCCACCCCGATCATGGCCGCGGTGGTGAGGAACACCCCGAGGGCGATGTAGCACTGGCGGGCGGCCCAGGCCGTCCCCTGCTCCGGCGGCCGGCTGGCCGCCCCGACGACCATCTTCCGGAACCCCTCCAGCGTCTCCGGCCCGACGTTCCGGACCCGGGACGTGTGGGCGACGTGTCGGTCGGCGTCGGCGACCGTCGGCGGGGTCTTGCCGCAGAACACGACCAGGTGCGAGCAGTCCAGGATTTGCGGCTGGTTGTAGGCCGCCGGGTGCAGCCGCTTGCGGACCTCGGGGTCGGTCACGACCACGAACCGCCACGGCTGAAGCCCGGTCGACGACGGGGACAGGACGAGGGCCTGTTCGAGGACGGCCCAGGTGTCGGGCGGGATGGTCTTGGCCGGGTCGAACTTCTTGGTCGCGTACCGCCACTTCAGGGCGGCGAGGGCGTCGGACGGGGCGAGCGGGGTCATGGGTCAGCCGGTGAGCGTCGGGGCGTCAGCCCGACGGTGTTCCGCGGCACCGTCGGGCTGACGCCCCGACGCTCACCGACCTCACCCCTTCAGGTCGTTCTCCAGCACGATCCGGTAGCGGGCCTTGCCCGCCCGCAGGTGGGCCAGGGCGTCGTTCACCTTGGACAGGGGGAACGTCTCGACTTGCGGGGCGACCCCGTGGCGGGCGCAGAACTCCAGCAGGGTGGCGGTGGTGGTCGGGCTGCCGAGGGGCGACCCGGACACCGACTTCTGCCCCATGATGAGCGGGAACACCGGGACCGGGACGGGCTGGAGGACGGCCCCGACGAAGTGCAGCCGGCCCTTCGGGGCCAGGGCGTCGAGGTACGCCGGCCAGTTCAGCGGGACGTTGGCCGTCACCAGTATGAAGTCGAGGGTGCCCTTCAGCCCGGCCATCTCCTTGTCGTCCCTCGAGTTGACGACACGGTCGGCCCCGAGCTTCTTGGCCTCGTCGGTCTTGCCGGCCGACGACGAGAACGCGACCACCTCGCAGCCCCACTTGTCGAGGAACTTCAGGGCCATGTGCCCGAGCCCGCCGATGCCGACGACGCCGACCCGGTGGGTCGGCCGCACGTCGAACTGCACCAGCGGGTTGAAGACGGTGACGCCGCCGCAGAAGAGCGGCCCGGCGGCGGCCGGGTCGAGCCCGGCGGGCAAGGGCAGCACCCACCCGTGGTGGGCCCGGACCCGGTCGGCGAACCCGCCGTGCCGGCCGACGATGGTGGCCTCGGCTGCCGGGCAGAGGTTCTGGTCGCCGCCGACGCACTGCTCGCACTCCAGGCAGCTCTTGGAGTACCACCCGAGGCCGACCCGGTCGCCGACCTTGAGGGTCGTCACCCGGCCGCCGACGGCGGCGACCGTCCCGGCGACCTCGTGCCCGGGGACGAACGGGTACTTGGTCATCCCCCAGTCGTTGTCGAGCATCGACAGGTCGGAGTGGCAGATGCCGCAGTGGGAGACGGCGACCTCGACCTGCTCGTCCCCGAGCGGGCCGGGGTCGAAGTCGTACCGGGTCAGCTCGCCTTTGGGTTGGCGGGCGGCGTAGGCGTGGATCATGCGGGGCCTCCTGACGGTGAGCTATTCCTAGACGGCCGGCGGCGGCCGGGCCACCCGGCCGGGGTGGCAGCCGGGCCGGCCGGGGTGGTAGACTACACCACCGGACCGGAGGAAGACCCGATGACCCCGACCCACGCCCCGCCCGCCGAGCCCGGGCTGATGACGCTCGACGAGTTCGCGGCCAAGCACGGGTGGGACCACGTCGAGCTGATCGACGGAAAGGTGGTGCAACTGCCCATGGCCTTCCCCAAGCACGGCCGCGTTTGCACCAAGGCCGCCGAGGTGCTGAACGCTTTCGTCGAGGCGGGCGACCTTGGCGTGGTCTGCTCGAACGACTCGTTCGTCGTGGTCCGGCAGTCGCCGCCCCGGGTCCGCGGGGCCGACGTCGCCTACTGGCCGAAGGCCAAGCTGCCGGGGGGGGTGTTGCCCGACGGGTTCGTGTATACCCCGCCGGACTTGTGCGTCGAGGTGGTGTCGCCGAGCAACACTTGGACCGAGATCCACACCAAGACGACCGAGTACCACGCGGCCGGGGTGCCGGTGGTGGTCGTCCTCGACCCCGACACGAAGACCGCGACGGCGTACCGCAAGCTGAACGGCCACGGCGACGACGGCGGGCAGGTGTTCCCGGTCGACATCGACCTCACCCTGCCGGACATCCTGCCGGGGTTCGCGGTCCCGGTCCGCAAGTTCTTCGAGTGAGCGTCGGGCCGTGAGGCCGACGGTCGCGGAACTTCGAGTGAGCGTCGGGCCGTGAG
>JAIEQO010000814.1 GCA_019747655.1 Gemmataceae bacterium
GGAGCCGGCCCCGGGCCCGGGCCCGGTCGACGAGGACGTGGCGGACGACCTCGGCGGCGGCCGCGAGCAGGTGGCCGGGGCCGGCGAAGGTGTGACCGCCGGCCAGCTTCAGGTACGCCTCGTGGGCCAGGGCGGTGGCGGTCAGGGTGTGGCCGGGGGCCTCGCCGGCCAGCCGGGCGGCGGCCAGCCGCCGCAGCTCGGCGTACACGAGCGGGAACAGGTCCCCGGCCGGGCGGCCGGGGGCGGGGTCGTGGGGTGCCACACCCCCGAGTATACCCGGCCGGGGACGGCCGGCGGTAGCGGTCAGCCCAGGGCGAGTCCGAGCAGGGCGGCCAGCAGGGCCAGGGCCATCAGCACGGCCCAGACCCGGCCCCGGCCGGCAAGGGGCGGCAGGTCCTCTTGCGAGATGGAGTTGCCGCAGTTCGGGCACCGGGGCGAGTCCTCGGCGACCATCTCCCGGCAGTACGGGCACGGCACCTCCGGCGGGCCGTCGTCGTCGTACACGCCCTCGGGGTAGGTGTCGGTGTCGTCCGGGTCGTAGTCCCGGTAGGCGTCGTACTCGTCGGAGCCGTCCCCGTCCTCGTCGTCGGGCTCGTAACGGCGGCGGGGCATAACGGCTCTTGTAGGGTGGGTCGAGCGGGCCGTCCGCGGTCCGCGACGGCCCACCACGGGGCACCACGGGGGGGCGATGGTGGGCCGTCGCCGGTCCTGCGGACGGCCCGCTCGACCCACCCTACGGGGTCAATCCTTCTTGAGCGAGTTGAACACCAGCCCGGTGAGGAGCTTGGGGTAGAAGTAGGTGGACTTCGGCGGCATCGTCTCCCGCCCGCCGGCGATCCGCTCGACGTGGCCCATCGTCGCCGGCGGGACCAGCACGGCGAGCGGACACTCCTTCGCCGCGACCGCCGCTGTCACCTCGTCGAGCAGGTGGACGTAACGGCACGCGGGCTCGGGGGGCTGACGCCCCCCGCTCGCCAGCGCCGCCGGCAGGAGTTTCTCCAGCACCAGCTTGTGCAGGATGCTGACGCCGAGGTCCCGCCACGCCGGGCTTTGGTTCGCGGCGGCCGCCGCCATCGCCGCCGGGTCCACGAGCTTGGCCGCGAACCACTCGCCGTCCGCGGCCGTGCCGAACCCCAACACCTCCTGCGACCCGTCCATCTGGAGGTGCTCCCAGCACGCGGCCGCGTCCCGGCCGAACCGCTCGACCACCTCGAAGGGGCCGTTGATCGCGGCCTGGACTTGGGCCGAGGTGACGGCCGGCAGCCCGGAGACGAGCCGGTGGGTCGGCTGGATGAGCAGGCCCGGGTCGCTCATCCCGACGAGCATCATCAGGCAGAAGTTCGGGGCGGCCGCGTCGTCCGGCACCTCGCCGGCGGCCTTCCGCTCGTCCAGGTACTTCAGGGCCGTCTCGTACCGGTGGTGGCCGTCGGCGATGAACACCGGCCGCGGCCCCATCAGCCCGATGACGGCGCTGACCGCCTGCGTGTCGGTCACCACCCACAGCCGGTTGGTGACGCCGAGGTGGTCCGTGGCCACCAGCGGCGGGCCCCTACGGGTGAACGGCTCCAGGGCCGCGAACACCTCGCCGGCGGGGTCCGGGTAGAGGCCGAAGACGGGCGAGATGTTGAACCCGGTCGCCCGGTAGAGCTTCAGCCGGTCCTCCTTCGGGCCGGAGAGCGTCTGCTCGTGCGGGAAGATGCGGCCGGTGCCGAACGGCTCCAGCTTGACCCGGGCCAGGAACCCCCGCCGGGTGTGGGTCCGGCCGTCGGCCTCGAAGTCCTGCTCGTACACGTACACCGCCCGGGCCGTGTCCTGCCGGAGGATGTCCTCGGCGATCCAGTCCCGGAGCGTCCGGGCCGCCCGGGCGTACTTCTCGCCCGCGTCGTCCCCGGGTTCGTCCTGCACCAGTTCGACCCGCACGGCGTTGACCGGGCTGGCGTCGTACAGCTTCTGTTGCAGGGCCGGGTCGATCACGTCGTAGGGCGGGGCGACGACGTCCGACAGGGCCCCGGCCCGGCCGAGGTCGTACCGGAACCCGCGGAACGCCCGGACCTCGGCCATGACAACCGCCCTCTGTTCGGGGGAGCTACGCCGGGTAATCTACGGAGCGGACCGCCGCAGGTGGTGTGGGGTGACGCGATGCACTGGAAATCGACGCTGCTCTTGGTCGCGCTGGCGGCCGGGGCCGGGGCCTGGTACTTCAAGGGCGACGACTGGGCCGCCCGGGTCGGGCTGCGGGACGCCCCGCCGGCGGCCGACTCGCCCAGCCTGGCGGTCCTCGCCGACAAGCTGACGCCCGGGGCTGTTACCCGGGTCGAGGTGCCGCAGCCGGCCGGCGAGCCGCTCGTCGTCGAGAAGGCCGGGGCCGGGTGGCGGCTGCCCGGGAACTGGCCGCTGCGGGAGCCCGAGGTCGAGGAGCTGGTCGGCCTGCTGACGAACCTGCGGACCCGGTTCCAGCCGGTCCCGCTGGCCGGCGACCTCCACCCCTACGGCCTCGCCCCGGACCAGAAGCCGGTCGCGGTCAAGGTCACGGCCAACGGCATCCCGTACGTCCTCACCTTCGGCGAACCCCCCGCATCGCCGGGCGAGCCGCCGTTCACCCGCCCGGCCTACGTCCGGGTGAACGACTTCCCGGAGGCCGTCCGGCTCGGCCCGGACGTGCTCCCGGTCCTCCGCCGGCCGGCCGACGGCTACCGCCGGCGGCAGCTCTTCCCGGACAGCGAGCGGGTGAAGGTGGCCGCCGGGGCCGGCCCGTTCGGGGTGTCGGTCGGGCCGTCGGCCGGGGTGGTCACGGCCGTCATCCCGGGCGACCGGGTGAAGGAGGTCTCGGCCCGCGGGCCGGGGAAGGCGGTCACGCTCTTCGGGGCGAAGGTCAACCCGCCCGAGGTGTACACCCTCCGCAAGACGGGACCGCTGCCGCCGCCGACGAGCGCCGAGAAGGGGGCTGAGCCGGCCATCGCCCCGGACCGGCTCGCGGAGGTGTGGGAGGTCGCCGCCCCGAATCGGGACCGCGTCGATCCGGAGAAGTTGCAGAAGGTGTTGACGGCCGTGCCGGACCTGTGGGTCGAGGAGTTCGTGGGGAACCCGGACAAGCCGACCGGACTGGATAAGCCGGAACGCACGCTGTCCGTCACCCGGGCCGACGGCCAAACGGCCACCCTCCAGATCGGGGCCGTCGCCCGGACGACGACCCGGGACGAGTCGTTCACCCCCCCGCCGATGCCGGGGCTGCCGCCCCTCCCGTCCACCCGCAAGGTGACGGAGGAGTACCGCTTCGCCAAGCTGGCCGACAACCCGCAGCTCTTCCTCGTGAAGGCCGACCGCTTCGGCGACCTGTTCGTGAGCCCGAAGGAGCTGCGGGACCCGCGGGTCGCCCGGTTCGCCCCCGAGGAGGTGGACGAGATTACCATCACCCCGCCGGGCGGCCAGCCCGTGAAGTTGACCCGGGTGAAGGGCGACCCGAAGGCCGACGACTTCGCCGCCCGGGCCGACAAGTGGCTGTTGGACCGTCCCGGCGGGGCGGCCCCGGCCGAGACCGCGCTCGTCACCGGGTTGCTGGACACGCTCTCGAACTTGCGGGCCTCCGGCGCCGACCCGAAAGAGGCCGCCGTCCCCGAGCCGGCTACGGTCGTCACCATCACCGTCCGGGAGAAGCGGGCCGACGACCAGCCGCCGGCCCCGGCCCGGACGATCACCCTCCGCGTCGGCCGGCCGGAGCCGGACCGGGTGGGGGTGACGGCGGCCGCCGCGTCCGGCCCGCTG
>JAIEQO010001005.1 GCA_019747655.1 Gemmataceae bacterium
GGGCCGCCGGCGCGGCGGGGGCCGGGGCGGCGGCCTTTGGCGGCAAGGGCACGTCGATCCGCAGCTCTGTCCCGCCGGTGTTCATCGCCATCTGCTCGCCGTTCTTGTCGATCACCACCTGGCAGAAGATGCCGCCGTGCTTGCCGGCCGGGCTGGTCTTGTCGGTGGTGATCGGGATGGCCAGCTCCTTCGTGTCCTTCGTCAGCTCGACCACCGGGGCCGCCACCTTGGCCGGCAGCCCGTACACGGTCAGCTTGGCCTTCCCCTCGAACGGGGCGGCCACCGCCACCTTGCAGAAGAGGTCCGCCTTCCCGCCCTGCTCGACGGCCGGCCGCTCCATCGCCACCGTCACCGGCGGGGGGGCGACCTCGATCGTGAAGAGCTGGCTCGACACCCAGACCGGCCCCTTGCCGGCGTCGGCCACCGCGATCACCGCCGTCTTCCACTTCCGGGCCGCCGCGTTCGGGGCGGCGTTCATCGGCAGGACGGTCTCGGTCGCGTTCTCCGGGATGGCGGCCGACCCCTGGATGCCGAGTGCCGGCGGGGTGAACAGCGGGTAGACCGTGACCGCCCCCTTGAACGCCCCCTCCCGCTTGACCACGACCTTCAGGTTGTACGAGCCGTTCTGGACCAGCGGGACCTTCGGCTCCAGCACCTCGATCTTGAACGGGGCGGCCTCGGTCACGGCCACCGCCACGCGATCCGTAAAGAGCCGGTGGAACGGGGTGTTGTTCAGCCCGATGCAGAAGTTGACATCGAGGTCGGTCCGGCTCGGGGCCTTGGCGTTCGGGTCGGTCGGGACGGCCCGGACGTCGGCCAGGAGCCCGCCGACCGGGGCGTCGGCTGCCGCCTCGAACACCACCGGCACCTGCCCGAGCCCGGGGTCGCACGGGTCGGCGGCCGCGGTCAGCCCGGGGGGCAGCTTGTCGAGCGACACGGCCGCCGGCCCGCCCCAGTCGGCCCGGGTCACGTTCACCAGCGTGGCGAACCGGTTTCCCTTCGGGACGGCGACCACCTGCCGGTCCTGGTTGGCCACGTTGTTCCCGTCGACCTTCGGGATGCCGGTACTCGTCGCGGCGGCGACCGGCGTGACCTCGATCCGGAAGAAGTAGTCCGGCCCGCCTTTGCGGAGGTGGTCGTGGACCCGGATCGCGTACTCCTTGTCTTCCGGGGCGGTGAACCGGAAGTAGCTGTCCGGGCCGGCCGAGTCGTCGTTCGACACGAACTCGCCGCCGGCGGTGTGCCCCCCGAGGTACACCACCGGGTCGAGCGGCGACCCGAGCCGGCGGGCGTAGCAGTGGAGGTCGAACACCTGCCCCTTCTTGGCCGGGAACCGGAAGAACTTCTGCTCGCCGGGCTTGGAGATCACCCCGTTGAATGCCCCCGGGGCGGCACCCGCGGCGGCCGCCGGGAGGGCGACGTTGGCCCCGGTCTCGACCACGTTCGGTAGGTCGGCTACCCGGAACTTGAACCCGGCCGGGTGGACCCCGTCGGGCGTCTGGCAGTGGACCCGGAAGATCGGGTCACTCGCTGGCGGTAGCTTCACCTTCTGCTTGAGCGGCCCGGCCGGGTCGCCGAGGAAGGTGACTTCGAGTTCCTCGGCCGGCTTGCCGCCGGCCGGGACCACGGCGGTCGGCCGGGGGAAGGTGCCGACGTGCAGCCGGTACTGGCAGGCCCCGTTCCCGCCGTAGGAGCTTTCCCGGACGAGGACGGTGTACTTGCCGTCGGCCGGCAGGATCACCGAGCAGCCGCCGTCCTGACCGGTGTTCGGGGAGTCGTCGCCGGTGGCCAGCTCGAATCGCTTGTCGTTAAGGATGGCCACGGACGGGTCGAAGAAGGTGCCGCCCAGCCGCTGCCCCTCGACCTCGACGGACAGCCGCTGGCCCTTCTTCCCCTCGACGACGAAGTGGTCGGCGTCCTCGGCGTCGATGACCCCATGCACCGTGGCGTTGAGCGGGATCGGCTGGGCCTTGTCGAACTCGGTGTTCGGCTCCTTCTCGTCCACGACCGGCAGCGCCCCGACCCAGAACGTCCGCAGGTCGGACACGCCGGAGGCGGTCCGGACGCGGAAGGCGTGCTCGCCGAGCCGGCAGTCGGGGGCGATGGCGAGCGTGGCCTTGACGGCCGCGTCGTTGACCACCTCCAGCTTCTTGACGGCGATGCCGGGGTAGTAGACGAGCAGCTCCTGGGCGTCGGCCAGCCGGCCGCCCTGGAGGGTGACGACGGCCTCGGTCCCGCGCTGGGCCCCGCGGGGCTGGATGGCCCCGAGGCTCGGAGAAGCGGCGAAGACAGAAGACGGTTCACCACAGAGACACAGAGAGCACAAAGCAGCCCCGAGCCGGAGAGAAAGACGGGACGGAACAAGGCGGTCGAACATGGGTGATCTCACCTCTTCCTCGGTTCGTGTCTGCTCTGTGCTCTCTGTGACTCTGTGGTGAACCGTCTTCCTCAGCTCAACAGCTCCTTGCGGGTGTGTCCCTCGCGGACGATGTCGATCGGCCGGTCGCCGGGGGACATCAGCTTCTTGTCGGCGTCGATCCCGAGGCAGTGGTAGACGGTGTGGGCCAGGTCCTCGACCCCCAGGCCGTCCTCCTCCGGCTCGCTCGCCGTCGGGTCCGACTTGCCGTACACGAACCCCTTCTTGATCCCCCCGCCGGCCAGCACCACCGAGAAGACCTTCGGCCAGTGGTCCCGGCCGGCCGTCCCGTTGATCTTCGGGGTCCGGCCGAACTCGCTGGAGATCATCACCAGCGTCTTGTCGAGCATCCCGCGGCTGGAGAGGTCGGTGATGAGGGCGGCGAACGCCTGGTCGAACGGCGGGAGCTGGCTCCGGGTGCCGCCGGCGATGCCGTTGTGGAAGTCCCACCCGCCGTAGGTCAGGGTGACGAACCGGACGCCCGCCTCGACCAGCCGGCGGGCCATCAGCAGCCGCTGGCCGGCGGCGTTGCGGCCGTAGGCGTCGCGGAGCTTGCCGTCCTCCTGGTTGATGTCGAACGCGGCCCGGGCCTTCTCGCTCGAGATGAGCCCGTAGGCCCGCTGGTAGAAGGTGTCCATCGCGTCCAGGTTGTCCGACTTCTCCTTCGTCTTGAAGTGGTCGTTGACGGCGTCGAGCATGGTCCGGCGGGTGGCGAACCGCTCCGGGGTGACGCCCCCGGGCAGGGCGAGGTCCTGCACCCGGAACCCGCCGTCGGCCGGGTCGCTGCCGAGGCTGAACGGGGCGAACGCGCTGGACAGGTAGCCGCTGCCGGCGAAGTTGGTCGGCATCGACGGCACGGCCACATACGGCGGCAGGTTGTTGCGGACGCCGAGTTCGTGGCTGATGACGCTGCCCATCGACGGGAACACCAGGGCCGGGCTCGGCCGGTACCCGGTGAACATGTTGTGGGTGCCGCGCTCGTGGGCGGCCTCCCCGTGGGTCATGGCCCGGCAGACGGTCAGCTTGTCGGCCACGTTCGCGGTGTTCTTCAGGCACTCGTTGAACTGCACGCCGTCGAGCTTGGTCGGGATGCTGGCCATCTCGCCGCGGTACTCGACCGGGGCATACGGCTTCGGGTCCCAGCTCTCCTGGTGGGCCATCCCGCCGGGCATGAAGATGTGGATGCACGCCTCGGCCTTCGGGCCCTTCCCGGCCGGGGCGGGGGGCGCCTGGCCGTTCGGCTCGGCCGCCCGGGCGGTCAGCCGGAAGTACTGGTCCAGCGTCAGCCCGAGGCCGCCGACCAGCCCGACGTGGAGGAAGCTCCGGCGGTCGAGCGGCGACCCGGCGCAACGACGGCTCA
>JAIEQO010000179.1 GCA_019747655.1 Gemmataceae bacterium
ATCACCCGGGGCGTCGCGGACTCGGCCCCGGCCGCCCGAACCGAGACGGTACCCCGGTATGCGTGTCGTCCCGCTCGGCGACCAGGCGGTGTTGGTGTACCTCGCGGACGAGCCGGCGGCCGTCCGGTTCGCCGCGGCGGTCCGCGACGCCGGCCCGGCGTGGCTGGTGGACGTGGTCCCGGCCTACGCGAGCGTCGGGGTGTTCTTCGACGCGGACGTGATCGGGGTGGGCGATGTGATCCAGGGGCGTGAGCCCCTGGTTCATGCGATTCCCGTCTGTTACGACCGCGGCCCCGACCTCGCCGCCGTCGCCGCCCACCTCGGCCTGTCCGCCGACGAGGTCGTCCGCCTCCACACCGGAACCGAGTACACCGTCTACGCGATCGGGTTCGTGCCGGGATTCCCGTACCTGGGCTACCTGCCGCCGGAGCTGTGCGGCGTCCCGCGGCTGGCGTCACCCCGATTACGGGTCGAGCCGGGGTCGGTCGGGCTGACCGGCCGGCAGACGGGCGTGTACCCGCTGGCCCGGCCGGGCGGGTGGAGCCTGATCGGGCGGACGCCTTTGGTGCTGGTCGACGTGGCGGACGGGTACTTCCCGCTGCGGGTCGGCGACCGGGTCCGGTTCGCCCGCATCTCCTTGCGGGAGTTCGACGGGCTTCTCGGGGCGCGCCTCGGCGGGGGTGTTTAGTGTGGGAGTGTCGGAGTGTTTAGCCGGACCGCGTGGCCGGCGCCGGCTAAACACTCCGACACTCCCACACTAAACACTACTTAGTGGTCCCTCGTCTCGAACCGCCAGCAGGCCAGCCCGAGCATGACGGCGATGAACGCGGAGGAGACGCCGACCATCTCGGCCCAGTTCTCCCGCGGCGGCTTGTCGTACCCCTGCTTCTGCAACTGGTACGGGGTCAGCACCCCCTCGGCGATCACCCGCCCGAGCCGGGCGTCGAGCTGGTACGTCCGGGGGGTGACGGCGTGAACCGCCTCGACCGGGGTGAACACCCACCGGGGGATGAACCCCCAGAGCGGGGCGTCCGGGTCGGCCGGGAGGTTGGGCATCTTCTCCCGCATCTCGGCCTCGTTCGCCTTCAGGTTCTCGACCCCGTCGTAGGCCTTCCCGACGACCCAGAACAGCCCCCATGCCAGACCGGTCGCCAGGATGGCGAACAGGGTGCTCCGGGTCAGCACGGCGGCCAGCGTCGAGACCGAGTACAGGATGGCGAAGTAGAAGGTCAGGATCGGGATCAGGGCCAGGAAGTGCGGGGTCCACAGGCCGGTCCGCAGGCCGACCGCCAGCCACACCCCGGCCACGCTGAACGTCGCCAGCAGGAACACGAAGGTCAGCCCGCCGATGTACTTGTACGCCAGGAGGCGCGACCGGCCGATCGGCTTGGACACCAGCAGGTCCAGGCTCCCCTTGGCCAGCATGTTCGGGACGAACCCGGCGGTGATGATGACGCTGACCAGCAGGGCGACCCACGCCCCGGCCCCGTTCACCAGCCACTTCTCGACCAGGTACGCCCCGTCCCGGGTGGACACGTGGACCATCGGGGGCTCGTAGAAGAACAGGACCGAGACCTGGTGCGGCCAGGCCAGCGGGTCGTCCACCTTGTTCCCCTTGGCCGTCACCTTGTACCGGGCCTCGGCCGTCACCCACGGGGGGTCGGCCAGGACCAGCCCGCCGCCGGCGGCCAGGAACGCGGCCGCCTCCGGCGGGGGGGGCGGGTCGTCCACCTCGACCGCCTCGTAGTCCTCCAACCCCTGGCGGAGGAACCGGCGGACGCCCGGGCCGGTGATCGGCAGGCCCCCGCCGGCCGCCCGGGCCTTCCGCATGTCCTCGACCGACGGGGTGGAGACGACGAAGTCGAAGGCGTAGTCCGACCGCCACAGGGCGGCCGGGTCGGTCGGGACGACGTTCTCGACCGCGAACTCCGGCTTGCCCAGCCGGGCGTACCCGGCCGGGTCGGTGGCCATCATCCGGGTCATGAACCGGAGCGGCTGGCCGAGCTGGTCCTGGACCGTCACCGGCCGGAACCCGACGCCGGCCACCAGGACCACCAGCAGGGCGGCCAGGACCAGCATGACCTGGAGCATCCAGCCGCTCTTGGCCTCGCGGTACGAGTCCCCGAGGAACGCCAGGAACTGCATCGGGCTACCTCCTCCGGGGGGCGGCGGGGGCCCCGACCTCGCGGGGCCGGCGGCCGGGCCGGCGGTCGGTCCCGGGATCGGCCGAGTCCACCATCGCCACGAACACGTCTTCGAGCGACTGCTTCTTCTCGACCAAGTGCCGCAGGTTCAGCCCCCGGGCGTGGAGCACCCCGAGGACCGGGTCGATCCCCTGCCCGTCCGGCAGGACCACCTCGACCAGCGGCCCGGCCGGCTCGACGGCGTACCCCAGCCGGGCCACCTCGGCGGCCGGGAACTCCTGCCCCGGGGCCAGCCCGATTACGAACCGCCCGGCCTGCCGGGTCAGCTCGGCCACCGTCCCCTGCCGGGCCAGGTCGCCCTGCTGGAGGATGGCCACCCGGTCGCACACCTGCTCGACCTCGCCGAGCAGGTGGGAGTTCAGGAAGATCGTCTTGCCCCGGTCCTTGAGCCGCTGCATCAGGTCGCGGATTTCACGCCGGCCGACCGGGTCGACCCCGTCGGTCGGCTCGTCCATGAAGATGACGGCCGGGTCGTGGAACATGGCCTGGGCGATCCCCAGCCGCTGCTTCATCCCCTTCGAGTACGTCCGGATGCGGTAGTCCATCCGCGACTTGATGCCGACCACCTCGAGCATCTCGGGGATCTTCCGCCGCCGCTCGTCCCGGGGCAGGCCGTAGAGCTGGCCGTAGAAGTTCATCAGCGACGCCCCGGTGTGGTACTCGGGGAACCGGTGGTCCTCGGGCAGGTAGCCGACCTTCTGCCGGACGCCCACCGTCCCGGCCGGGCGGCCGAGCAGGTCGGCGTCCCCGTCGGTCTTGTGGACGATCCCGAGGAGGATTTTGATGAGCGTCGTCTTGCCGGCCCCGTTCTGGCCGAGGAGGCCGAAGATTTCGCCCTTGTCGACCCGGATCGAGACGCCCTTGAGGGCCTGGACCCGGCCGTAGTCCTTGCGGAGCTGGTGCGTCTCGATGACCGACACGTCGGCCTCCGGGTGGCCGGGCGGGGGGCGGTTGGGGGAGGATTCGCCGACACCCGGAGGATATTGACCGGGTGGCAGGCGGAGTAGATTAACCACAGAGAGGGTCCCCGCGCGGGCGGGGGGGGAGGGCACGGAGCAGACCCGAGCCGAGGACATTCCGATCAATGATTCTTGAATTCGGTCTGCTCGGTGTACTCTGTGACTCTGTGGTTAATCTCTGCCCGGAGCCTTCATCATGCCGACGCTGACGGTCGAGGGGACGGCGGGGGTCGCGGTGCCGGCCGGGAAGCGGCTGGTCCTGGCCCTGACCGACGAGGCCGGGGCGGACCAGCTCCACGCCTGCGGCGGGAACGCCCGGTGTACGACGTGCAAGGTCGAGTTCGTGGCCGGCGAGCCGGACAAGATGACCGAGGCCGAGAAGAACGTCTTGGCCGCGAAGGGCCTTTCGGGGGTACGGCTGAGCTGCCAGATCGCCTGCGACGCCGACATGACGGTCCGGGTCATCAGCCGGCTGACCGGCAGCGGCCGGGCCGACGCCGGCAAGCGGCCGGCCGACGACATCGCCCCGCCGCCGGTGTGGGTAGCGAAGACGTGAGCGTCGGGGGGGGAGCCCCACCGGATGAGGGCCCACCCGCCGGCGGTCCCCCCCACCCGCGCCCCCCGGCCC
>JAIEQO010000333.1 GCA_019747655.1 Gemmataceae bacterium
CCGGGGTACACCAAGGCCCAGGGCGAGGACTGACGCCGGCCGGGGCCATTCCTGGGACCGCGGCCGTCCCGGCCGCACATCGCCTCGTGACAAGAGCGGCCGGGACGGCCGCGGTCCCAGGGAGGACGACCCGGAATGGACGTGCCGCCCCCCGGTCGGCGGCCGCCTTCCCCGCCGCCCCCGCCCCCGGCTACCATGGGGCTAGACACCCGGGGCCCCGCATGACCGCTCCCGCGACCGCCACGGCCCGGCCGGACCCCCAGGCCGACGGCCGGCCGCACGACCACACCGGCCACGGCGGGCACGCCGGGGGCCACGACGACCACGAGCACGGCCGCCACCCGCCGCCGTTCCGCCGGCTCCTCGGGCTGCTCCGCCCGGAGGCCGGCGACCTGTGGGTGGTCGTCCTGTTCGCCGTCGGGGTCGGGGTGCTCACCCTGGCCACCCCGGTGGTGGCGATGGCGGTGGTCAACACCGTCGCCCTCGGCACCCTGGTCCAGCAGCTCGTGGTCCTGTGCGCCGCCCTGTTCGCCGCCCTCCTCTTGGCCGGGTTCCTCCAGTTCCTCCAGACGGTGGTGGTCGAGTTCGTCCAGCGGCGGGTGTTCGTCCGGGTCGCGGCCGACCTGGCGTACCGGCTGCCGCGGGTCGACCTGCGGGCGTTCGACCGCCAGCACGGCCCCGAACTGGTCAACCGGTTCTTCGACGTATTGACCGTCCAGAAGGCGGCGGCCACCCTCCTCCTGGACGGCGTGACGATCGCCCTCCAGGTGCTGATCGGCCTCCTCCTGCTCGGGTTCTACCACGTCTACCTGCTCGGGTTCGACCTGATCCTGCTCTCCTGCCTGGTGCTGCTGTTCACCGTCCTCGGCCGGGGCGGGGTGCGGACCGCCGTGCGGGAGTCGATCCTGAAGTACGCGGTGGCCGGGTGGATGGAGGAGGTGGCCCGGCACCCGGTCGCGTTCAAGTCGGCCGGCGGGCCGGGGCTGGCCCGGGACCGGACCGACGCGCTGACCCTGGACTACCTGACCGCCCGGGCGGCCCACTTCCGGGTGCTGATGCGGCAGGTCGGGTTCGCCCTGCTGTTGCAGGCGGTGGCCAACGTCGCCCTCCTGGCCCTGGGCGGGTGGCTGGTGATCGAGGGGAAGCTGACCCTGGGCGAGCTGGTCGCGGCCGAGATCGTCGTCACCCTGGTGGTGGCCACCTTCACCAAGTTCGGCAAGCAGCTCGAAGCGTATTACGACCTGCTGGCGGCCGTCGACAAGCTCGGCCACCTGCTCGACCTGCCGCTGGAGCGCGAGGGCGGTGAGCCCCGGCCGCGGCGGGACGGCCCGGCCGGGGTGGTCGTCCACGACGTCACCTTCGCCTACGACGGGGGCGGGCGGTCGGCCCTGGCCGGGGTGTCGCTCCGGCTGGCCCCGGGCGAGCGGGTCGCCCTGACCGGGCCGAACGGGGCCGGCAAGAGCACCCTGGTGGACGTGCTGTTCGGGCTCCGCCGGCCGGCCGGCGGGTGGGTCGAGTTCGACGGGGCCGACCTCCGGGCCGTCGCGCTGGCGACCGTCCGGGACCAGATCGCGGTGGTCAAGGGGATCGAGGTGTTCGACGGGACGGTCCTGGAGAACGTCCGGATGGGGCGGGCCGAGGTGTCGATGGACGACGCCCGGGACGCCCTCCGCCGGGTCGGGCTGCTGGAGGCGATCCGGGACCTGCCGGACGGGCTGGCCACCCGGCTGTGGACCGGCGGGGCCCCCTTGTCGCTGGGCCAGGCGAACCGGCTGATGATCGCCCGGGGGATCGCCGGCCGGCCGCGGCTGTTGGTCCTGGACGAGGCCCTGGACCACATGGACACCGACATCCGGGAGACGGTCCTGCCGGCCCTGTTCGGCAAGGACGCCCCGTGGACGCTCCTGGTCGTCACCCACTCGGACGAGGCCGCCCGGCTGTGCGACCGGGTGGTCCGGCTGGAACCGCCCCGACACACGGACCCCACCCCCTAGCCCCCTCCCCCGCGGGGGGAGGGGGGACCGGACCCGACCCGCCCCGTGACCCACGGGGCTACTAACAGCCCTGCCTTGTTCCCCCTCCCCCCGCGGGGGAGGGGGCTAGGGGGTGGGGTCTTGAGAGTCCTCCAATGGCCAACCGAATCGCCGCCCGCCCGACCGACCACCCCAACCTCGGCTCGCTCCGCCGGGCGGCCACCCCCCGGCTGGCCCGCCGGGCGGCCTGGGGGGTCCTGCTGTTCGTGCTGGCCGCCGTCCCGGTCCTGGGGGCCGCCCCGTGGACCCAGACGGTCCACGGGACCGGCCGGGCGATCGCCTTCAACCCGGTCCAGCGGCCCCAGGTGGTCGTCTCCCCGATCCAGGGGCGGGTCCTCAAGTGGCACGTCGTCGAGGGGCAGAAGGTCCGGCGGCACGACCGGCTGGTCGACCTGGTCGACAACGACCCCCGCCGGCTGGAGGTGCTCCAGGAGCAGCTCCTGCTGGCCGACCAGCGGCGGACCGAGGCCCTGAAGATGGTCGACGCCCAGCGGTCCCGGCTGCAGAACGTGAAGGACGAGCGGCCGTACCTGGTGGCCCAGGCGAAGGCCCGGCTGGCCGAGGCCAAGGCCCTGGAGATCGGGGCCGAGGTCGAGAAGATCGCCGCCGAGGCCACCCGGGAGCGGGCCGAGTTCAAGCGGGACCGGGCGAAGGGGCTGTACGAGCCGAAGCGGCCCGGGGAGAAGGCCGGCCGGGCGGTGTCGCTGGACGAGGTCGAGGAGACCGAGCGGGAGCTGAAGGTGGCCCGGCAGATGGTCAACGCCCGGCAGGCCCAGATCGACGCCCTGGGCAAGCGGGTGGAGGCCCAGAAGGCGGACGTCGACGCCGTCGACCAGCGGACCGACGCCCTGATCGACACCGAGACGGCCGCCCTGGCCGCCCGGGAGGCGGAGCAGAAGGCGGTCGAGCAGCAGTACCTGGTGATGCGGAGCGAGGTGTTCCGGCAGCAGAACCAGTTCGTCCCGGCCCCGGTCGACGGGACGGTGTTCCGCATCCTGGCGAACGCCGAGGCCGGCGGGCAGTTGGTCAACCCCGGGCAGCAGTTGGCCGTCCTGGTCCCGGACATCAAGACGCCGGAACAGCAGGCGGCCGAACGGGATCGGGAGGCCGGGGCCCTGGCCGGGGGGCTCGGGCTGGTCGCGCTCGCCCCCCTCTTGACGCCCCCGGACGCCCCCGGTATCGTCGCCGAACTCTTGATCGACGGGAACGACCTGCCGCTGGTCCGCAAGGGGGACCGGACGCTGCTCCAGTTCGAGGGGTGGGCGGCGGTCCAGTTCGCGGCCTACCCGGAGGCGGCGGCCGGGACGTTCGAGGGCCGCGTCTACCTGGTCGACCCGACCAGCGACGGCCAGGGGCGGTTCCGCATCCTGGTCGAGCCGGCCCCGGGGGCGGCCTGGCCGGACGAGGCGTTCCTGCGGCAAGGCGTCCGGGCCCAGGGGTGGGTGCTGATCGGCGACGTCACCGTCGGGTACGAGGTCTGGCGGCTCCTGAACGGGTTCCCGCCGGCCCGCGACGTGAAGACCAGCCCGGAGGGGAGCCGGCTCGGGCCGGTCGGGGGAAAATGACGAATGACGAATGACCCACCAATGACCAAGGGAAAACCCGGCGCGCGACGGCGGCCGATGTTCTCCTTCCGTCATTGGTGGGTCATTGGTGGGTCATTCGTCATTCCCGCGCTGGCGGCCGCCGGCTGCGCCGCGGCCCGCGAGCCGCTCCCGGACGGGGCGTTCATCCGCGACCCGCTCCCGCCGCCGCGGCT
>JAIEQO010000293.1 GCA_019747655.1 Gemmataceae bacterium
AAGCGATACCTCGGGTGGGTGCAACCGGCCTGCGCCGTGATCTTCATCCGCCACAAGGCGAATGGTTTTTTCCGCTAGCTCTAAGCGTTACGGGCGGCCGGCCGGTGGGTCGGGCCGCCCGTTGCGTTTGGGGTCTGGGGTCGGGGCGGTAACGGTTACGGGGCCGGCGGGCTGGCCGGCGGGTCGGCGGCTTGGCGGGCCGCCCGTCGGAGGGCGTCGTGTAGCCGGCGGTGGTCCCCGGGGGACAAGGCCCTCAGATTCCACGGGTCGTTGTCGTCCCGGCGGCCGTTGACGTGGTGGACGTGCCAGCCGTCGGGGATCGGGCCGTAGAACCGTTCGTAGACCGCCCGATGGACCCGCCGGATGCGGCCGTTGGTTTTGGTGATCCAGTACCCGTCCTCATCCTTCCAGGGTTCCCGGTTTAGCCGGGGGTCGGCTTGGCGGCTCACGCTCACACCCCCTTCCGGTCGGGGGTGTGGCGGTCGCAATAGGCCATCAGGTCCGGGATGCTGACCCGCCGATGGCTGCCCACTTGGACGTAGGGCAGTTCGCCCGAAGTCATCAGCCGGTGGGCGGTCGGCCGGCTGACGTTCAGGAAGCCGCAAACGTCCGAGGGGCGGAGTAGCGGGAGTAGGGCGGTACGGGGTTCGTCGTCGTGCATCAATCCTCCGTGGTTGGGGTGACGCACTAGGTAGGCGGCGACGAAACGTTTTTAGCGTCGTCTGTTCTCTTTCCTCCGAGGAAACGCCCCGGCTTCGATGTCCCGCCGGATGCGGTCCCACAGGAACCGGGGGTAGCCCGGACCGACTTCGTAGAGTTCGTACCGCCACCGCATCCGATCGACGGTCCGGGCGGACTTGCCGAGTCGTCGGGCGAGTTCTGCCTTGTCGATGAGGTCCATCCCTGTTGCTCCCTGTCGGGCGGCTGGCGATTGTGACGAGTTGCGGCCGTCCTGTCAAAACAATCGACCCGCCGGTGAGGGCGGGTCGGGGGCGGGACTTTAGGGGCTAAACGGCGGGCGGGCGGCCGGCGGATGGGGGCGGGACTTTAGGCCCTAGACGGCGGCCGGCTGGTCGGGGGCGGCCGTCGGGATCGTGACGGGCGGTCGGCCGGTCAGCCGGTCTAGCTCGCAGACCAGCTTGAACACCCGGCGGCCCATCGTCATCTTCCCGGTGTCGTCGTCGTAGTGCTTGGTGGTTATGTCCGGGGCGACGTGCCGCATGGCCCGTCGGCGGCTGGTCAGCGGCACGCCGGCCCGCTTGAGGTAGGCGTTCAGGGTTGCCCGGAGAGCGTGGAAGCTGGCCGCCCGCCCGTTACCGTCCCGGTAGGGGATGTCGGCAAGGGCGGTGTTCGCTTGGTGAATCTTGTTCAGGTTTGATTTGCTCGGGACGGTCAGTAGGCGGTCGGTCGGCTGGCGGTCCGTGTCCTTGATCCAGCCGGACAAGGCTTCGGCCAGCCCCGGGGTTAGCGGGATGGTGTCGGTCCGCTTGGCTTTGGTCAGGCTGGCGACGATGCGGGGGCGGCCGGTGAGGTACACGTCCCGAACCGTTAGCCGCTCTAGCTCCCCCCTCCGTAGGCCGGTGAGTAGGGCCAGCCGGTAGAGTAGCCGCCGCTCCCGACCCCTCAGAGTTAACCGTTTGGCGGTGTCCTCGGAGAGCGTGACCGGCCGCCGGGGGCGGGCCGGTGAGCCGTCCTTGCGGGGCCGGCCGCCGGTGTTCACGCTCACGGCCACGGTCGGATAGCGTTCGGCGGCGTCGAGAAGGCGGCCCATCTCCGCCACCGACAACGGCCGCTTGGCGGGCGGCTTGGCGGTCTGCTTGGTCCTCGGAACCGACTGCTTGGTGACGGGGTTCGTCGGGAACGGCTTGGCGGTGTCGTCCGGGCTGGTGAGGTAGCTTGCGAAGCCGGACAGGTAGACCCGGTGTTTGTTCTTCGTGGCGGGCGAACAAGTCAGGGCGGACAGGTAGCCGCCCATCTTGCTGGCGGTCAGGTCACGGACAGGGCCGACCCCGGTGAAGGTCAGGGCGTGCCGTAGCACCCGCTCGACTTCGTCAGCGTGTTCCGGGCTGCAACGCCCTCGGAGGTCGTACAGGTAGGCCGCCAACCAGTCACCGGCCGGCCGATCCAGGGCCGGTTGCCGGGGGTCGATCAGCCCCGCAACGCCCCGGTCCTTGTTCCGCCGGTACTGGGTCAACAGCTTGTCGGCGGCTTCCTTATCCCCAACCCCGGTCCCGATCCACTTCTTTTGCGGACGGCCGGTTTCGTCCCGGTAGCTGACAACGATGTACCACTTGCCGTTCTTCTTACCGCCCTTCTTGTGCAGCGTTGCCATCGGCTTCGGCCCTCGGAGGGGGTGTCGGTTGTCCGACCTAGCTTAGCCGACGAGTCGGAACCTTTCTACTACAGGTTCTACTACAGGCCGTCGCACGGCGGCGGTCGGTGTCTCGACTTGGCGAACGTGAGATGGAGTCGGAACTTGCGAAGTGCAATGATTTCAAGGATTTCGTGCGAGATGGCCGGAGAAGTAGGGAACCGGGGAAGGCTGGGCTAAAACAGATGGGCCGGACTGTCGATCCGGTGATTGCGGGTTCGAGTCCCGTCGTCCTCGCTCACAACAAACCCCGCAGGCACAAGGCCTTGTGGGGTTTTTCGTTTCCCACACCCGCCGCTCCTACGGGGTTCCCGCATAGAGCTCCGCATAGAACTTCGTGAAAGCCGGTGAAGTCGGGTGAACCGACCGACCCGGAGGCCGGGTTAGTTACTCCCCGACCCGGCTGTTTCTGTGCGCCGGAGGGGCGATTCTATGTGGTCGCCCGGCCCGGCCGGAGGGTGCCGGCGAGCTTGGCCGCCATCGCCGCCGCGGCCTTCTCCTGACCCACCGCCAGGTAGTACCCGCGGGCGGTGGACGGCGACACCCCGACCGCCTGGCCGCTTCACTTCGCCGGCCGGGGCGGCGGGGCGACGAACGGGTAGTTGGCCCGCTCCGCCCGCCACCGGGCGACCTCGTGGGGCTTGCCGAGCGTCCGGTACAGCTCGACCAGCCGGTCGGTCGCCTCCGCCAGCCGGGCCCGACTCTGGGGCGGGATGGCCGTTTCACGCTGCTTCATCCCGCCGTACCCGGCGAGCAGGAGCGGCTCGGCCTCGGCCGGCTTTTCCTGCCCGAGCAGGCTGCCGCCGAGCATCGACCGGGTGTTGAACGTGGTCCAGGCATCCGGCTGGGCCTTCTCCCGGATGGCCAGGCACTCCCGCAGGTACGGCTCGGCGGCCGCGAGTTGCCCGGCCGCCAGCAGGTCCGTCGAGATCACGGCGAGTAGCCCGGCGAACTCCGAGGTGTCGACCCCGATCTGCTTCCGCTTGGCCGGGACGTACCTCTCGAGCAGCGGGATCGCGTCGCCCGGCCGACCGGTGGAGAGGTACGCCGTAGCTAGGTTGTACAGGACGACCAGGGTGGCAGGGTGTTCCGGCCCGGACGCGGCCGCCCGAAGCTGGAGCAGTTCCGCGAGCAACGGCACCGCGTCGCCCGGCCGGTTGGCGTCGAGGTAGGCCACGGCCAGCCACCTCATGCAGGACAGGGTGCGGGGGTCGCCGGGGCGGAGTGTGGCACGGAACCGCTCGAGCGCTTTCTCGTATAGCGGCAGGGCTTCGGCGGTCCTGCCGACAGAAAGGTAGGAGTTCGCTAGGCTGGTCATTGCACCCAGGGTGCGGGGGTCGTCCGGGCCGAGCCGGGTTAGGCCGTGTGGACACGGTGTAGGTAGTTCGGGTAGATGGCGGCCCTCAGCACCCGCCACGGAGGGGCGG
>JAIEQO010000980.1 GCA_019747655.1 Gemmataceae bacterium
CGGCAGTCGGCTTGCGTCGTCTGCAACCGGCACAAGGGCCCGAACCTGGCCGGGATCGACCGCCCGACCTCGCCGACGAGGCCGGTCCGGCTGTTCCACCCGCGGCGGCACCGGTGGGCGTACCACTTCCGGTTCGACGGCCCGCACATCGTCGGGCGGACGCCGATCGGCCGGGTCACGGTCCACGTCCTGGCGATGAACGCCCCGGTCCGGGTCGGGCTGCGGGCCGAGCTGATCGCCGAGGGCGTCTGGCCGCCGGCGGGGTGATCGCGTCACCGCTTGGCCGGCCGCGGGGGCGGATCGGTCGGTAGCCCCGAAGGGGCGACCGGGAATAGCCCGGGGCGTCAGCCCCGGGTGGGGTCGCGGAGTAAACATCGGAGCCCCGAAGGGGCGACCCAGCGGGTAACGGGTCGCCCCTTCGGGGCTCCGAGATTGTGCTACCATCCGGACCCGGGGTTTCACCCCGGGCTATTCCCGGACGCCCCTTCGGGGCGGCGAGCGGACCGCCGCGTCACCGCTTCACCGGCCGCGGGGGCGGGGCGACGTGCAGGCCGAGCTTGTCGAGTTCGAGCCGCCAGCGGGTCGCTTCGGCGGCGTCGCCGAGGGCCTCGGCCCGGCGGAGCAACTCGGCGGCCAGCCGGGGCTTGTCGGCGTCGGCGGTTTCGGTCCATTCCCGGCGAAGCCAGTACCCACGGTCTTCGGCCACGACGCCCGGGAACGGAAACCCGGGGAGCGGCTGCGGTCGGGTCGCCAACTCGGCCCGCTTCCGCTCCCAAATTGGCTCGTCCCACCGGACGAACTCGTCGGCCGGGGTCAGTTCGCCCCGGGCCACGACCTGTGCCCAGAGTTCGAGATCTTGGGGCGGTATGCTGGCGTCGGCGATCGGTAGGACGCGGAGGTGTTCCCAGTCGTGGAAGCGCCCGATCAGGACGAACGGGCAAACCGGTGACCGGGTCGCGGCCCAGCAGGAGTCGTCCGCCCCGACCATTCGCTCGGTGACGAGGTCGTTCAGGTGGGTCGTGCCGACCAGGAGCCGACTACCGACCAGCCGCCGGGCTTCCGTGTGGTACCGGCGGTCGGCCCGCGGCAGCACGGGACCGCGGCTGGTCAGGTCGTAGACCTCGCCGGCCACCGTGACCAACCGGGTTCCGTCGATCCGGGTCGGTGTCGAGGCAACCGGGGTCGGGGGCGAGCCGAGCCGGGCCACGGTCAACCCAGTGTCCTGCGGATCGGGCGATTGCAAGAAAACCGTCTCTCGATCCAGGAAGGCGAGACGGCCCCCATACCTGCGGAGCGGTACGGCCGACTCCCCGACCGCTTGCCAGTCTGCCGTCCGCCACCACCGGACCGTCTCCCCGTCGCCGCTGACGGCGAGCGACCCGTCCGGGTTGAATGCGACCGCGTACACTTCCGGGCGGTCGTTGCGGTGTGGCCCGGTTAGGTCGGCCAACAGCCGGCCATCGACGGCCGACCGGACTTGAAGCGTCCCCCCGGCGCCGCCAACCAGTATTTGCTCGCCGGCCGGGTGGAACGCAGCCGAGAGGCCGGGTAAGCGTATGACGGGAAAGGTGGTGAGCCGACGGCCCGCCTGCACATCCCACAGTTCATCCTGCAAATGATCGGGTCCGCCGCCTGCCACACCGACCAAGACTCGCCGCGCACCCGGGCTCACGACCACATCCCAGAGCCACTCCGGGCGCACGGATACTTCGAGCTGTTGCCGACCGGTGGCGGCGTCCCAAAGGCGTACCCGAGACCGCTTGTCCGTCGCCCAAACCGCCCGCCCGTCCGGGCTGAATCCCATTTGCATGTTGAACCCCTCGGCGCCGCCGAGGGCGACCCGCACCCGGGCGGTGGGCACGTCCCACAGGCGAGAGCTTCGGCCCGTACTGTGGGTTATGACGGTCAAGCCGTCCGGGCTGAGCAGGCCGCCGTTCGGGGGCTCGCCATCGTGGGTGAGGTCGGGCAGAAGCGGGCGGATCTCCTGGCCCCAGGCCAGCACGTTGAGGGCAACACACTGACGGAGGTCGGTCAGGTCCGACGGGATCGTCCGGAGCAATCGGGCGAGGTGGAGGAGGCCGAGGCGAGAATCCCGCTTACACAAGTCGAGGGCGAGGTCCACGCCCACCCTGGCGGCGTAGTTCTCGGCCTTCACCCTCTCCTCGTCTGCGACCCGCCGTGCGGCGTCGGCCTTCTGCCGCTCGTCGTTCGCCTCCCGGGCCGACGCCACCGCGTCCGCCTCGGCGGCGACGGCCCGGCGGTAGGCGAAGTAGATGCCGCTCGCCCCGACCCAGGTGAGCAGGAGGAACCCGGCCGCCACCAGCACCGCCGCCCGGTTCCGGCGGACGAACTTCCGCAGCCGGTACCCGGCGCTCGGCGGGACCGCCTGCACCGGCTCGCCGCTCAAGTACCGCTGCACGTCGGCGGCGAAGCCGTTGGCCGTCTCGTACCGCCGGGTGCGGTCCTTCTCCAAGGCCCGCATCACGATCCAGTCCAGCTCGCCCCGGACCAGGGCCGACAGCCGCCGCGGTTCGGTCCCGCGGTTGGCCGCGATCGACGGCAGGGCGTCGGCCGTGCTGAGCTTGTGGCTCGGCCGCGGGGCCTCCACCTCCCGGACGATGCGGAGGACCTCCAGCACGGCGGCCTTCCCGAGCGACTTCCGGTCCACCGGGGTGGTGCCGGTGAGCAGCTCGTACAGCAGCACCCCGAGCGAATAGACGTCGCTGCGGGTGTCCACGTCCAGTTGGTTGAAGCTGGCCTGCTCGGGGGACATGTACTCGGGCGTCCCGACCACTGCCCCGAATCCGGTCAGCAGGGTGTGGTCGGTCAGGGGCTGGCCGGCCGCCTTGGCCACCCCGAAGTCGATCACCTTCGGGACCGGCCGGTCGTCGTACATCGACACGAGGACGTTCGAGGGCTTGATGTCCCGGTGGATGACGCCCTTCTGGTGGGCGTGCTGCACCGCCTGGCACACGGGGACGAAGAGTTCGAGCCGCTGCCGCGGGGTCAGCTTGCGGGCGTCGCAGAAGGCGGTGATCGGCACCCCTTTCACGAGTTCCAGCACGAAGTACGGCCGGCCGTCGGGCGTGGCCCCGGCGTCCAGCACCTTGGCGATGTTCGGGTGGTCCATCATCGCCAACGCTTGCCGCTCGGCCTCGAACCGGGCCAGGACCGCCCGCGAGTCCATCCCGGCCTTGATGAGCTTGACCGCCACGACCCGCCGGACCGGCTCGGTCTGCTGGGCCATCCAGACGGTCCCCATCCCGCCCTCCCCGATCGGCTCGACCAGCTTGTACTTGCCGCCGAGGACGGTGCCGGCGTCCGGCGTCGGGGAGTGGTGGGAGGTGCGGTCCGGCGGGTCGGGCGGGAGGGCGGAGGTAACCGGCGAGCGGGGGGCGTCAGCCCCCTGATGGTCGATGGTATCAGGGGGCTGACGCCCCCCGCTCGCCTCGGCAGGCGGCTCCAGGAAGCTGCCGGCGGCGGCGTGGGCGGCGAGCAAGTCGCCCACCTTGCGGCGGAGGTCGGGGTGGCCGGCGCAGGCCCGGTCGAGGAAGGCGGGCCGGTCGGCCGGGGGGAGGTCGAGGGCGGACAGGAACAGGTCGCGCTCGGTCATGGCGGGGCCTCCGGTACGGGGTCCACCATACCAGGCGCAAACGGCGGACGGGGTGCGCCAAAAATATTCAGACCCCACCCCCCGGCCCCCTCCCCCGCGGGGGGAGGGGGAGTAAGAGTCTATCCGGGAAGTTACGCCTGCTTTTGTGGGGTCTTCCGCGGGTACTTGAAGGCGGCCTGAGCGTTCGC
>JAIEQO010000324.1 GCA_019747655.1 Gemmataceae bacterium
GGGCGGTTCGCCGGGGCCGCCGGGCTGCTCGCCGCCCGGGCCGCCCGGGACCTGCCGATCAACTTCGCCGCCCCCCGCCAGCCCCGGGCCGAGGCCGACCCGCGGCGGCGGCAGGCGATCCTCGGGGCGGTCGCGGCCGGCCTGCTGCTGGTGGCCGGGGCGGCGTTCGGGTACATGCAGGTGGACGCGGCCGACACCCGGCTGGCCCAACTCCAGGAGGAGAAGGCCGCCCTGGAGAAGGTTCTGGCCGACACCGAAGCCGACCGGGCCCGGCTGGCCGCGGTCGACCAGTGGAACGGCCGGGCGGTCAACTACCTGGACGAGCTGTTCGACATGACCGACCGGTTCCCGGCCAGCGACACCGTCCGGGCGATCGAGTTCAAGGGGACGGCCAAGCCGGTGGACAGGAACGGCAAGCAGACCTCCCAGGCCCTGATCGAGGTGTCGGTCGGGGCCAAGGGCCAGGACCCGGTGTCCGGGATCGAGTCCGCGATCAGCCGGGACAACGGGCCGAAGGCGAAGTACTACACCGGGACCGGGAAGCTGTTCGGCCGGCGGCTGGCCGGGACGCCGTACAGCGAGGCGTTCACGATCAAGACGGACGTGAGCCAGCGGCCGCCGGCCGAGTACACCCGGGCCCCGGTGTTCGCCCCCCCGCCCCGCCGGATCACCCCGACCACCCCGGCCCCGGCCGCCCCGCCGGCCGGCAACGAGTAGCACACCAGACCCTCCCCCGCGGGGGGGAGGGAGAAAGACAGAAGACAGCCCGCCGACTTTCCTCCCCCTCTCACTCCGGGGGAGGGGGCCGGGGGGTGGGGTCTCCGAGGAGTCCGATGAGCACCCGCGAACGCCTGATGGCCGTCGTCCTGTCCGTGCTGATCGTGGCCGGCGTGGCCGGGGCCGCCGGGTACTTCCTCGTGTACGAGCCGGTCGGGCAGAAGACGGCCGCCGCCGACCAGCTCCAGAAGGACATCGACGACCTGACCGCCAAGCGGAATCAGTTCGCCAAGGACCGCAAGCGGCTGGACGAGTCGAAGCGGCGGAGCCTGCCGCCGGACGAGGCCCTGGCCCGGCGGGAGTACAACGAGATGCTCTCCCGGCTGCTCCGCCGGGCCGGGGCCCCGGCCGGGTTCACCGTCACCCCGCTGGCCGCCCCGGCCGACCGCAACGTCCCGACCCTGCCCGGGAAGAAGCCGGCGTACACCAAGCTGGCCACCTCGGTCGAGTTCCGCAAGGCCGACCTGTGGGCCGTCCGGGAGTTCCTGGAGGGGTACTACCGGCTCAACCTGCTCCACCAGATCACCGGCATCTCGGTCAAGCGGGAGGACGAGACGGCGTCGGCCGGGACCCGGACCAAGGCCGCCCCCGACCGCAAGGACCTGACCGTCAAGCTGACCACCGAGGCCATCATCCTGGACGGGGCCGAGCCCCGGATGACCCTCCTGCCGGTGTCGGCGGCGTTCGCCGCGGCCGGCGGGCAGCTCGGGTACTCGGCCGTCGCCCACACCCCGGAGGCCGGCCGCGGGCTGACCCCGCTCCAACTCGCCCCGGTCCTGGCCGCCCGGAACCGGGACTACAGCTTCCTGGCGATGAAGGACATGTTCCACGGCCCGCTCCCGCCCCCGGCCCCGCTCAAGGTCGAGAAGATCGCCGAGGTGGCGGTCAAGGCCGGGGAGGCGGTCCCGGCCGTCACGGTCCCGCTGGCCGGCGACCTCGACTACCTGGGTAACGTCACCCTCTCGGCCACCGCCGACGGGACGTTCCTCCCGCCCGACGCCATCACGGTCGACCAGGCCGCCCGGACCCTCACCTTCGCCCCGCCGGCCGGCCGGGGCGGGTCGGCCACCGTCACCGTGGTCGCCCGGTCGGAGACCGGGCAGGAGGCGAAGGGGTCGTTCAAGCTGACCGTCGCCCCGCCCAAGCCGAAGGAGGACATCGCGGCCGCGATCGTCCTGACCGGGGTGACGACCGCGTCCGACGGGACGGCCGAGGCTCTCATCCGGGACAACGCGAACAAGTTCAAATACCAGATCGACGCCACCCGCCGGCGGGTGAAGGTGACGAAGTTCTTTTACACCGAGGGGACGAACGTCAAGAAGAAGGACGCGGACTACGACACCCCGGACGAGCTGGTCATCTCGGACGAGAAGTCGAGCACCAGCCGGCGGTTCAAGGTCGTCGCCCTCGACGAGGAGGGGCTGGTGGTCCAGGACCTCCAGCCGGCCGAGGCCCCGGCCCCGAAGCCGGCCGACAAGCCGAAGGGCGGGGGCAAGGGGCCGCGGGAGAAGGACCCGGCCGAGGCGGACCCGCCGGCCCCCGCGAAGGCCGGGTCGGACGCCCCGGTCGCGGCCCCGACCTTGTACCGGTGGGCGGCCGGGAAGTCGCTGGCCGGGCTGGTCAAGCTGCCGGCCGACGAGGCCGAGAGAATTCTCCGCCGGTCGGCCGAGGCCGGCCCGGTCGGGGCCACCGCCCTCGCCGTCACGCGGGAGTAGGAGGCGGAGACCCCACCCCCCGGCCCCCTCCCCTTTACTTCCCCCTCCACTACGAAGGGAGGGGGAGGGAACGAACGGACCAGGGGTTGTCACCCCGGGCTACCGGCGGTCGTCCCTCCGGGACTCCAACCACCCGGAGCCGCGGAGCGGCGACCGCTCGTAGCCAGGGGTGCAAACCCCTGGTCTCCTCCCCCCCACCTCCCCCGCATTCTCTCACCCGCCTCTCACACCACCGGCCCCGGCGGGCCTGGTAAAATGACGGGTGATTAAAAATCGGCTGGCGTCGGCCGATCCCCGTTGCCCGCCCCGACGCCCCACGCTAAACACGCGGTTCACGCTCGCGACGCTCCGGCGGAACACGGCGGCCAGGCCCGTGGGGGAACGGGCCCGGCCGCCCGCCGGCGTCCGGCCAGGGGGAACCATATGAGCCCGCGACACGGCGGCCGGGCCCGGCCCGTCCCGGTCTGGAAGCTCCGCCGGTGGCTGCCGGCGGTGCTCGCCGGGGCCGCCGGCCTCGGCGGGGTGGCCGCCGCCCAGCCGCCGGCCGACCCGCCCAAGGCCGAGCGGCCGAAGGCGGACGACAAGAAGCCGGCCGACGCCGCCAAGCCGGACGACGAGAAGCGGTACGGCATCTCCTGGGACAAGAAGCCCTGGGAGGACGTGTTCGACTGGTACGGGAAGGAGACCGGGCTGATCCTGGTCACCTCCGTCCGGCCGAGCGGGAGCGTCACCATCAAGCCCCCGCCGGGCGTCAAGCTCACCCTCGGCGAGATCACCGACTACCTGAACGAGCAGCTCATCCCCCAGAAGTTCGTCATCATCCGGTACAACACGTCGTTCACCGTCTGGCCGGCCGACCTGCCGCTCGACCCGACCCGCATCCCCCGGGTGGACGCGGCCGAGCTGGCCCGCCGGGGCAAGAGCGAGATCGTCCTGGCCAACGTCGGCCCGCTCAAGGCGGTGTCCGCCGCCGACGTGTTCCCGGCCGTCGAGAAGATGCTCACCCCGCAGTTCGGCAAGGCCGTCCTCTTGGAGCAGGCGAACACCATCCAGGTGGTCGACACCGCCGAGAACATCCGGCGGATCAAGAAGACGGTCGAGGACGACGCCAGCGGCCCGAGCGACACCCTGGTCCACGTCTGCAAGTACCGGGCGGCCGGGGAGGTGGCGGCCAAGTTGAAGGAGCTCCTGACCGACAAGGACACCCAGGTCGGGGGGACCGCGGCGGCCCCGGCCCCGGGCGGGTTCGGCCCGGGCGGCGGGTTCGGCCAGCCCGGCGGGTTCTTCCCCGGCGGCGGGGGGCCCGGCGGGTTCGG
>JAIEQO010000416.1 GCA_019747655.1 Gemmataceae bacterium
GGGCGTGGGCGACGGCGGCCGCGGTCGTGCTGGCGGCCGGGGCGTGTGTGGCCGGGCTGTCGGGCGGTCCGCAGCCGGTCCCGACTCCGCCGCCTCGGACGGCGGAGGCCCCGAGCCCGAAGGTCGACGCCCTCGGCGACCCACTCCCACCGGGGGCGCTGGCCCGGCTCGGGACCACCCGGTTCCGGGTCGGGATGTGGCCGATCCACCTCGCCCCGTCGCCGGACGGATCGCAGGTCGCCGTCGTCGCCGGGAACCACGGCCCGACGCAGTACCTCATGATCCTGGACGCGGCGACCGGGCGGACGGTCCGAGAGGTCCCGATCCGCGGGGGGTGGGTACAGTGGCTGCGGTGGCGGCCGTCCGGCCGCGGGTTCCTGTTGGCGAAGGTCGACGTGTCCGAGTACGTCCTGTGGGAGTTCACCGACCCGACCGCCAAGCCGCCGGTGGGGGACCCGGGCAAGGTCATGTTCAACAAGGGCCCGCGGTCGTTCCAGAACTCGGTCCCGTCGCCGGACGGCACCCGGCTGGCGGCCGACACGGGCCGGCGGGTCGCGGTCTGGCCGCTCGGGAAGCCCGGCCCGGCCGCCGTCGGCGACCCGGACTGGGCGGCCGCCCTGCCGGCCCAAGTGGTCGCCCTCCACTTCACCCCGGACGGCAAGCGGCTGGTCGGGGTGGCAGGCGACCCGGGCAAGCCGGCACCGGTGAAGGTGTGGGACGCGGCCACCGGGAAGGAACTGACGGCGTTCGACGTGCCGCTCGGGCACGGCCGGGCGGTCGCGCTCTCCGCCGACGGCACCGCCCTGTTCGCGGCCGACGCCGACGGCCGGGTCTCGGCGTTCGACCTCGCCACCGGCCGGGCCCGGCTGACGTTCGACGCCCGCCACGAAACCGCCAAGGGGTCCTACGAGGATATCAGCCGGCTGGTCCCGACCGCCGACGGGCGGACCCTGCTCGTCTTCCGATACGGGAACGGGGCCGACGCCTTCGACCCGGCGACGGGTAAGCCCCGCTGGCGGACCCGGGACCGGTCGTACCCCCACCAGCAGACCGTCGGCCTGATGCCGGACGGCAAGCGGTTCGTCATCGGGGGGACGTTCGGCCGGATCGCCGTCGGCGACCTCGCCACCGGCCGGCTCCCCGACGACCGGGGCGGGCTCGACCACGTCCAGGCGGTGGTCGTGGCCGCGGATGGGCGGACGGCCCTGACAACCGGGAACGACCGGGCCGTCCGCCGGTGGGACCTCGGGACCGGGCGGGAGCTGGGGCGGGTCGACCTGCCGCCCGAACTCGGCGGGCTGGCCCTGTCCCCGGACGGGCGGCTGGCCGTCGGGCTGGGCGGGCCGACCCCGGCCTGGGAGCAGGCCGCCCTGCTCGATGCGGCCACCGGTCGGACGGTGGCCGCCTTGCCGGTGGACGCGGCCGAACTCGGCAGCCTGGCCGGGTCGGGCGGCCCGATCGCGTGGCTGCCGGACGGGTCAGTGGTGATCGCCGGCGGCAAGCACCCGTCCCGGCGGTTCGCCCGGGACGGGGCGGTGGTGACGACGTACACCCAGGAGGGGCCGGCGGCGAACCGGCACATGTGGGCGGCCGCCGCCTCCCCGGACGGTCGGACGGTGGTGCTGGCCAGCCACGACCGCGGCCAGGGGCCGGCCTGCGCTGCGGTGTACGACGCGGCCACCGGCAAGCAGCTCCGGGCCTGGGACCCCGGGGTCCAGTTCACCGCGGCCGCGTTCGCCCCGGACGGTCGGTCGGTGATCCTGACCGGCTACCCGAACACCTGGGCCGGGCGGGGGGCCGCGCCCGGCGGCCGTGCGTCCGGGCCGGGGGAGGCCGTCGTCCGGCTGGACGTGACCGACGGGACGGGGACGGCCCCGTTCGCCGTCCCGCCGGGGCTGACCCACAGGTCCACGACCGCCCCGGCCGTCTCACCGACCGGGTATCAGGTCGCGGTCGCCGAGTCCGACCACTCGCTGACCGTGTACGAGGCCGCGACCGGGGCGATCCGCCGGCAGCTCCGCGGACACCGGAACGAGGTCTACCGACTCGCGTTCACCCCCGACGGGCGGCGGCTGGTGTCGGTCGGCCGGGACGGGACCGGGCTGGTCTGGGACGTGGGGCCGCCGGCCCCGGCCGGGCCGGTCGGGCTGGCAGAAGCCGACCGGCAGAATCGATGGGACGCCCTCGGGTCGGCCAACCCGGCGACGGCCGACCGGGCCCGCGGCGAGTGGGCCGCCGACCCGGACGGCCTGGCCGCCGTGGCCGCGGCCCGGCTGAAGCCGGTGCCCCCGCCGACCGACGCCGAGGTCGACACCCTGATCGGCCGGCTCGGGTCCGACGACCCGGCCGAGCGGGAGGCGGCCGGGCAGGCCCTCGACCGGCTCGGTGCGGCCGCCGTACCGCGGGCCAAAGCCATCTTGCCGAAGGTAAGGTCGGCCGCGGACCGCCGCACGCTGACCGACTTCGTCACACGGGCCGAGCGCCCGCCGGACCGGCTGACCGGGGTGCGGCTGCACGAGCGGCGGGCGGTCGAGGTGCTGGAGGCGGCCGGGTCAGCCGAGGCGAAGGCGGTCCTGAAGGGGCTAGCCGGCGGGGCGGCCGGGGCGGCCGTCACACGGGAGGCGAAGTCGGCCCTGGCCCGGCTCGGGGCCGCCCGGCCGTGAGAGCGTGTGTTGGAACCCGGGGCCATCCTGGGACCGCGGCCGTCCCGGCCGCTCTTGAACCCGGCGACGAGCGGCCGGGACGGCCGCGGTCCCAGAAGGTCGCCCGTCCGGCCAAGGTCCCCAAGCGCCAATGACGCCGCCCGAGCCCATCACCTCCAGACCCCGGCCGACCGGCCGGGGTCGAAATCTTTCGTAACGGCCGGCGAATTGTTCTTGCCGACCGGCCGCGGTTCTGGTAACTAAGTTCTTAGTTCTTAGTTCCCGACGCCCCTGACCGAGGCCGCCGTGGACGACCTGCCGACCCCCACCCCCCGGGAGCTGGACATCCTCAAGGTGCTGTGGGAGCACGGGCCGCTGGCCGTCGCCGACGTCCACCGGCTGCTCCCCTCGGCCGACGGCCGGCGGGTCGCCCCCACCACCGTCCAGACGCTCATCCGGCTGATGGAGACGAAGGGCCTCGTCCGGCACACGGCCGAGGGCCGGGCGTTCGTCTACGCCGCCGTCTACTCCCGGGAGGACTCGGCCGCCCGGTTCCTCGACCGGGTGTTCGGCGGGGCCGCGTCGGAACTCGTCCACACCCTCCTGCGGGCCGAGAAAATCCCGGCCGACGAGCTGGAGCAGCTCCGCCGGCTGATCGACCAGGCCCGGAAGAAGAGCTGACCCCGGTGGCACGGGCCGCCCGGCCCGCGCGCCATCCCCTGCACCGGCCGCCCGGCCGGTGCCACCGATCCTGGGGGCGGACCCGTGGCGGACTTCTCGCAAGCGGCGTTGGGGTGGCTGGCCCACACGGCGGCGGCCGGGGCGGCGGTCCTGCTGGTCGGCTGGCTGGCCGTCCGGGCGACCCGGGGGGCGGCCGGGCGGCACCGGCTGGCCGCCGGGGCGTTCCGGGCCGCCGTCCTCGTCCCGGTCCTGTGCCTCTTCCCGGCCTGGCTAACGGTCCGCCTCCCGGCCGGGTGGGCGGGGACGGCCGCGCACCGGGCGGCGGACCCGACACCGGTGGCACCCGCCGTCGGGCCGTTCGACGACTTACGCGATGCCGAACCGGCCGACCTGCCGACGGCCGGCGAGTTCCCGCTCGCCTATGACCCCGCGGACCGGCCGGCGGAGTTCGCCCCTCTGTCGGCCGTGCCCGCCCCGGCCGCCCCCGA
>JAIEQO010000076.1 GCA_019747655.1 Gemmataceae bacterium
GACGACGCGGTGGTGGCCGCCGCCCGGGCCGGGGCCGACGACGTCCTCCCCCGCGACCCCGACCCGGACCGGCTGGCCCGGCTGCTGGCCGACGCCGCCGCGGCGGCCGCCGGCCCCGACCACTTCCACGGCGTCCTCAGCCGCAGCCCCCGGATGCACGCCCTGTTCGACCTCGTCGCGGACGTGGCCCCGACCCCGACCACCGTGCTCATCCAGGGGGAGACCGGGACCGGGAAGGAGCAACTGGCCCGGGCCGTCCACGCCGCCTCGAACGGCCGGGCCGGGCCGTTCGTCCCGGTCAACTGCGCGGCCGTCCCGGAGAACCTGCTGGAGAGCGAGCTGTTCGGGCACGAGAAGGGGTCGTTCACCGGGGCCGACCGGCAGCGGGTCGGGAAGTTCGAGCTGGCCCACGGCGGGACGCTGTTCCTCGACGAGGTCGGGGACGTGCCGCCCCTGATGCAGGTGAAGCTCCTGCGGGTCCTCCAGGACCGGCGGTTCGAGCGGGTCGGCGGGTCGGACCCGATCGCCGTCGACGTCCGGGTGGTGGCGGCGACCAACCGGCCGCTCCGCCGGCTGGTCAAGAAGGGCCGGTTCCGGGAGGACCTGTACTACCGGCTGAACGTGATCCGGATCGACCTGCCGCCTTTGCGGCTGCGGCCGGAGGACGTGCCGTTTTTGGCCGAGCACTTCTGCCGGAAGTACGCCCGCCCCGGGTTCGCGCCGAAGCGGCTGTCCCCGGCCGCCCTCGACCGGCTGGCCAAGTACCCGTGGCCGGGGAACGTCCGGGAGCTGGAGAACGCGGTCGAGCGGGCGTGCGTGGTCCACCCGGGGGAGGTGATCGACGCGGCCCACCTGCCGCCGGAACTGGCCCGGGCGGCCGCCCCGGTCGACCTCGGCCGGCCCCTGCGGGACGTGCTCCGGGAGACGACCGCCCGGCTGGAGCGGCGGTACATCGTCCGGGCTCTCAAGAGGACCCGCGGGCACGTCGGCCGGGCGGCCAAGCTGTGCGGGTACTGCCGCCGGAGCCTGACGGCCAAGATCGGCGAGTACGGGATCGACCGGCTGGCGTTCGCCGGCAAGGGGTAGCCGGGCACCCGGCTGCCGGGGTGGGCGAACGGCGGCGCCGGCCCGACCGCACCGACGCCGGCCGGGCCGGGTGATTCTGACGATTTTCCGGCCCGGCACCCGTGTTGCACTTCCGACCGCGGCCCGAATCGCCGGGTCCCGCTTCCACCACGAGGACTGCCGATGCGCCACCTGTTCCGCCTGTCCGCCTGCGCCTGCGCCCTGGGTTTGGGCGTCACCGCCCTCTCCGCCGACGACACCGACCCGCCGGCCGGGAAGGGCAAGTTCAAGACGGTGACGGACGCCGAGTTCGTGAAGATGGCCGCCAGCGGCGGGATGTTCGAGGTCAAGTCGAGCGAGGTCGCCAAGGACCAGTCGCGGTCGGCCGACGTGAAGAAGTTCGCCGAGCAGATGATCACCGACCACACGAAGGCGAACAAGGAGCTGATGGCGGCCGCCAAGAAGGCCGGGGTCGAGGTCCCGACCAAGCTGACCGACGAGCACGCCAAGCTGTTGGACAAGGTCAAGGGGGCCCGGGGGTCGGACTTCGACAAGACCTACTGGATGACCCAGAAGACGTCCCACGAGGAGGCGGTGGCCCTGTTCGAGGCGGCCAGCAAGAGCCTCAAGAACGAGGAGCTGAAGGCGTTCGCCACCAAGACCCTGCCGGTCGTCAAGGAGCACTACGACCACCTGAAGCAGCACGCCGGCGGGGCCGGGTCGACCAACAAGCGGGGCGACCGGTAACGAAGCCGCACAGGCAGGAATGCCTGTGCCACCAGGGGAATGGCTTGGTGGCACAGGCATTCCTGCCTGTGCTTGCTCGCTAGCTCCCCTTCTTCTTGCAGCTCCCCTTGGCCCCGGGCTTCTTGCCCGGGGTCGGCTCGTACCCCGGCCAGCAGCGGCCGGACGACTTCCCGCCGCCCTTCTTGCTGCTCGCGCTGCCGGCCTTGCTCTTGGTGGCGGCCATCGGTGTCCCTCGTGGGTTCGTCGGGCGTAGGTGGTGGGCGGGGGCTTGTCCCGCATCCCCGATACCATCGGCCGACCCGCATGCACGGCCGGCCGGTCCGGCACCCGGTATGCTCGGATTTCCGCCGCGGCCCGGGTCGGGTTCCTACTCGTCCCTGGTGCCTTCTTCCCGGAGGGGCGGTGTGAACCGACTCGCAACTCTGGCCGCGGCCGGCGGGGCGGCCTACCTGGCGTACCGCTGGCTGGCTCCGGGGTACAACTTCCGCGGCAAGCACGTCCTCATCACCGGCGGGAGCCGCGGGCTCGGGCTGGTGATGGCCCGCCAACTGGCCGCCCAGGGGGCCCGGCTGTCGATCTGCGCCCGCGACGGCGACGAGCTGGCGGCCGCTGCGGACGAACTGACCCGGGCGGGTGCCCAGGTCTGCGCGGCCGAGTGTGACGTGACAATGCGGGAGCGGGTTCAGGAGTTCGTCGCGGTCGCCAAGCGGCGGCTCGGCCCGGTGGATGTCCTCATCAACAACGCCGGCATCATCGGCGTCGGCCCGCTCGAAGAGACCCGCCTGGAAGAGTTCGAGTTGTCGCTCAAGACGCACCTCTGGGCCCCGCTCTGGTTCACCCTCGAAGTCCTCCCCGAGATGAAGGCCCGGCGGGCCGGGCGGATCGCCAACATCTCGTCGTTCGGCGGCAAGGTCGCGGTTCCACACATGCTGCCCTACGTGGCCGGGAAGTTCGCCCTGGTCGGGCTGTCCCACGGGCTGCGGGCCGAGCTGGCGAAGGACGGGATCGTCGTCACGACGGTCTGTCCCGGTATGGTCCGGACCGGCAGCCACCGGCACGCCGAGTTCAAGAGCGACCACGAGGCCGAGTACCGGTGGTTCGCCCTCGGGGCGGCCACCCCCGGGTTCGCACAGAGCGCGGAGTCCGCCGCCCGGCAAATCCTCCGGGCCGTCGCCCTCGGGGACGCCGAGGTCATCACCGGCTGGCCGGCCAAGCTGGCGGCGTTCACCCAGGCCGTCGCCCCCGGGCTGATCGGGACCGTCTCGGCCCTGACCAACCGGTACGTCCTGCCCGGCCCGGGCGGGGTCGGCCCGCAACGGGTCAAGGGCTCGGACAGCCGGGGCAAGACGCCGGACGCGCTGACGGTGCTGGCCGACCGGGCGTCGGCCCGGAACAACGAGCTGTCGGCCGGGGCCCCGACCCCGCCGCCGTTACCGACGACGGCATAAGACCCCTCCCCAACCCCTCCCCCGCGGGGGAGGGGTTGGGGAGGGGTCGGTTCTTCCAACTGGAGCTTCCCATGCCGGACAACGACGCACTCCCGAACCGCGGGCCGGACCTGCCGTCGTCCCCCTACGGCCCGCAGCGGGGCCGCAACGACGAGGCCGCCGGCGGGACCGACAGCTCGCCCTACGAGGACGTGCCGAGCGGGGAGAAGGCGGCCGCGGCCGCCGACCCGGCCCGGACCCGCAAGCAGGACACCGCCGACCCGAACCGCCCGGACTCGCCGCGGTAGACCGACGGTCGAAGTCAGCATCGGGCCGCACGATGAACGCCGAGGAAGACACGGTCAGTGCGGAAAGAACTGCTTGGATCGGGTCCTGCCTTTCTCGGCGTTCATCGTGCGGCGGTATTTTCGCCCGCTCTTCCCTACGGAGTTGACCCGATGGCCTCGAAGAAGATGGAAGACCTGTTCGCCGACATCCTCCGGGACGCCTACAGCGCCGAGACGCAGTTGGTCAAGGCCCTGCCGAAGATGGCCAAGGCGGCCACCAACCCGCA
>JAIEQO010000977.1 GCA_019747655.1 Gemmataceae bacterium
GGGGTCACTTATCTTGGCGTGGGGGGGGCTCCCCCCCCTTGTCCCGCCGACCCGTAACCCGGGGGCTGCCGCCCCCCGCTCGCCAAGACCAAGCATGCCCGACATCACCTACCCGGCCGAACTCGAAGTCGTCCCGCTGGCGGGGCCGCCGGCGGCGACCGTCACCGTCCCCGGCAGCAAGAGCATCACCAACCGGGCGCTGGTGCTGGCGGCCCTCGGCGGCGTGTCCCACGACATCACCGTCTCCGGCGCCTTGCGGAGCGAGGACACCGAGGTGATGGCCGACGGCCTGCGGCGGCTGGGGTTCCGGGTCGACGCCGACTGGGCCGCGGCCGCCGTCACCATCCGCTGTCCGGCCGGAGCCCGGGCCGCCGTCCCCGCCGCGGCGGCCGACCTGTGGGTCGCCAACTCGGGCACCACCGTCCGGTTCCTGACGGCGATGGTGAGCATCGCGGCCGGAACCTACCGGCTCGACGGGGTGCCGCGGATGCGGGAGCGGCCGATCGACGACCTGCTGGCCGCCCTGCGGGGACTCGGCGTCGACGCCCGGAGCGAGGCCGGCGACGGCTGCCCGCCGGTGGTCGTCACCTCGGCCGGGTGGAAGACCCCCGAGGTCCGGGTCCGCGGGGATGTCAGCAGCCAGTTCCTGAGCGGGCTGACGATGGCCGCCGTGGCCGCCTGGCGGGGGACCCCGCTGCCCGCCGAACGGGACCTGCTCGACATCCGCATCCACATCGACGGCCCGCTCGTGTCCCGGCCGTACATCGACATGACCCTGGCCGTCATGGGGGCGTTCGGCATCGAGGCCGGGTGGGAGTCGCCGGACACCATCCACGTGTGGGGGCACTGGCAGGGGAGCCCGATCGTGTACGCCGTCGAACCCGATGCCTCGGCGGCGAGCTACTTCTGGGCGGCGGCGGCGGTCGCCGGCGGGCGGGTGACGGTGTCCGGGCTGACCCGCAATTCGCTGCAAGGCGACGTGCGGTTCGTGGACGTGCTGGCCGAGATGGGCTGCCGGGTCGAGGAGTGCGACGAGGGCATCACCGTCCACGGCCGGCCGCTGCGGGGCGTCGACGTCGACATGAACGCCATCAGCGACACGGTGATGACGCTCGGGGCGGTGGCCCTGTTCGCCGACGGGCCGACGACCATCCGCAACGTCGGCCACATCCGCCACAAGGAGACCGACCGCATCGCCGCCCTGGCGACCGAGCTGCGGAAGCTCGGGGCGACGGTCGACGAGAGGCCCGACGGGCTGACCATCACCCCCGGGCCGCTCCGGGGGGCGGCCGTCGACACCTACAACGACCACCGGATGGCGATGAGCCTGGCCCTGGTCGGGCTCAAGGTGCCCGGCGTGGTGATCCGCGACCCCGGGTGCGTGGCCAAGACGTACCCCGGCTTCTGGCAAGATTTGGAGCGGCTGCGGGCGTAGGTGCAACGCCCTCCGCCCGGGAGCGGGCGGGGAGCGTATATCCAACGGTTTTTCTTCAATTCGAGTTGTTCTGCTTCAGACGTGGGGTGTGCATACCGCCAGAACCAGCAGAAGCCCGACCCGCGGCGGCCTACTTCGCCCCCGCGTCCTTCGGCGGCTCGGTCCAGAACGGGCTGAGCCGCTTGATCTTGTAGAGGATCTTCTCCCGGGCCTCGCCGGTGGCCGTCTCCAGCTTGGCCTTCAGCTTGCCCATCTTCTTCTTCCGGTGATACCGCCGGTCGAGTTCGATCCGCCGCTCCACCGCCATATACTGCCCCTCTGTGCGGACGTGCCCCGGTCGAGGCCCGATGACACCACCATACGACCGGCCGGCCGACCCGACAATCCGCCGGTGGGGCCGGCCGGCCCTGTTCCTGGTCCCGGTCGCCTGGGCCGCCGCCCTCCTGGCCGTCATGCGGCCGGACATCATCCGGGGCCGGGACGAGGTCCCGTTCGAGCTGAAGTGGCTCGTCTACGACGAGTCCGACCTCGCCGCCCTGGCCCTCCGCGGGGCCAACGCCCACATGGGCCGGCTGCCCGGGCTGCCGGCCGAGCCGGAGTGGGCCGACCCGCCGGATGTCGCCGCCCGGCTCGACCACCCACCCCGGGACTACACGGACCGGTACTACCTCGAATACCCGACGGCCACCGTCCCGCTCTTCCGGCTCGGCTACCTGTTCGCCCCGGCCGGGCCGATCGTCCCGCCGGCGGTGGCCGACGCCCAGCACTTCGGGGTCGCCTTCTTCGAGCCCCGCAACGACGCCGAGCGGGCCATCTGGGGCCACCTGCGAAGAGCCGTCCGGGTGCATGTACTGCTGATGGCGGCCGCCCTGATCGGCCTGATGGCGGTCCTCGCCCGGGGGTACAGCGACGGCCCCCGGCCGGCCGTCTGGCTGTGCGTCCTGCCCGGGGCGGTGTTCTTCTCGCTCAACCGGTTCGACGTGGTCCCGGCCCTGGCCACGGCCGTCGGCTTCCTCTGCCTGGGGCGGGGCCGGCCGGGTTGGTCCGGGGCGTTCTTCGCCGTCGGCGCCCTGCTCAAGCTCTACCCCGTGCTGTTCGCCCCGGTCATCCTGCGATACCTCGGGTTCGCCAACGGCGCCCGCTGGCTGACCGGGGCCGCCGCCGTCGGGCTGGCCGGGGTGGGCCTCTCGACCGCCTTCCTCGGCTGGGAGCCGACCGTCGGGCCGGTGCTGGTGCAGCTCTCCCGGCCGCTGGAGGAGCGGAGCTGGACGCTGTACGGGACACTCCTCCCGACGGCCCTGGGCCATTCCGGGTGGGGCCGGCTGGCGATCCTCGGGGCGGTCGTGCTGGCCGCGCTCGTGACCCGACCGACCGACCTCGCGGGGGTGCTGCGGCGGTGCGGGTTGGTGCTGGCCGTCTTCGTCATGCTGGCCGTCTTCTGGTCGCCGCAGTGGGTGGTCTGGTTTTTGCCGCTGACCGTCCCGCTGGCCGCCCAACGTCGGTGGGTCGGGTGGGCGGCGGCCGCCCTCGACCTGGCCAACTACTTCAGCTTCCCGGTGCTGTTCTGGATTCTCTGGAGCCGGCTGGACGAATCGGCCGCCCGGCCGCTGGCGAGCGTGATGATCGTCGTCCGGGGCGGGCTGTGGCTGTGGCTGGCGGTCGGGCTGGCCCGGGACGAGTGGCGGGCGACCCGGGGGGGCCGATGGGCGAGCTGAACCCGTGGTGGGTCGGCGGGGGGTTGGCCGGGCTGCTCTTCGCCGGGCTGGCCGGGCGGTGGCTGTGGCACCTCGGTCGGGCCGTCCAGGTGGAACGCGCCCGGGAGCTGTTCCGGCTCCAGCACGAGCGGTTCGAGGAGCTGCTTCTCAAGGCCGCCGCCGCCACCGGCAAGCCGCGGGGGCTGCGGTGGGCCGGGTGTGCGATCACCGGCGACGCCGTCCTGGCCCGGGACGGGGCGACCCGCGGCATCCTCGCCCTGGTGCCCGTGACCATCCAGTTCGAGCCGGAAGAGGGGTCGGACTTGGCCGACAACCCGGCCGCCCGCGAGCCCCGCCCGGCGACGGCCGTGTTCCTCTTCGCCCGCGGCCACTGGGAGACCGACGGCCGGGTGGTGTTCAACCTCGACCCGCACAAGGCCGCCGCCCACTTCGGCCAGACGCTTCAAGTTATGGGGTAGGACAGACCCCACCCCCGGCCCCCTCCCCCGCGGGGGGAGGGGGAGCCGAACCAAGAGCCCGGCTCGGGCCTTCCTCCCCCTCCTCCCGCGGGGGAGGGGGCCGGGGGTGGGGTCTTGTCTTGTCTTTTTGAGCGTCCCCGGAGTTCGTGGAGCCCGAGTTGAGGGTGTAGACTCCGAGGGCGGAGGGCGCCGATGGCCCGCAAGA
>JAIEQO010000624.1 GCA_019747655.1 Gemmataceae bacterium
ACCACCCACACACCCGCCCCGGGCCGGGCCAACCCGCCCGGGGCACCACCACACACACCCGCACTGGCAAAGACCGAGGCCCTCCGGGTCAATGACCCGGAGTCGGAACCGGGCCATCGCCCGATCCGACCAACCCACGGCGGCAACTAGTCACCCAGTTGCCGGTCACACGGGTTGGGACTCATTACCTTATCGCCTCCGCCGGGGCCGTCAACCCGGTACGCCCAGTTTGTCTGGTACGACCGGCGGCGTCCGACGGGTAACGAATTGGCTTTCGTATCCTACGCGGCCGTACAAGCGGCGACCAGGGGTGTGCGGAAAATGTACGCCCCTTCACCGCGCCGCGGTCGGCGAGCCGGGTTTGCGGGATCGACCTTGTCCGGTCGTGGGACCGCGGTATGGTCCCGCCCCACCCCCGGGTTCCCACCCCATGCCATCCCGCACCCCAACCGTCCGCCGCGGTGCTGCCGTCGCACTCTCGGCCCTGCTCCTCTGGGCCGCCGGGTGCGGCACCACCCGGATGACCGACACCAACCGGGCGGCCAGCGAGATGCTCCTCATCTCCGAGGCCGTCGACCAGGCCGTCGCCAAGATCGACTTCGGCCCGCTCCAGGGCGAGGCCGTGTTCCTCGACGCCTCGGCCGTGGACAAGGACGTGATCGACCGCGGCTACCTGGTCAGCCTGGTCCGGCAGCAGCTCCTGGCCCACGGGGCGCTGCTCCAGGAGGACCGCCCGAAGGCCGCCTACGTGGTCGAGGTCCGGTCCGGCGGGATCGGCACCGACCGGCACAGCGTCCTGGTCGGCACGCCGTCGGTGTCCCTGCCGGCGATCGTCCCCGGCGTCCCCGGGGCGAACATCCCCGAGATCGCCCTGGTCAAGCGGAACGACCAGCGGGGCGTGGCCAAGATCGGTGTGTTCGCGTACCACCGGGCGACCGGCCGGGCGCTGTGGCAGTCCGGGACGGTCGAGGCGGTCAGCCGGGCCGAAGACACCTGGGTGTTCGGGGCCGGGCCGTACTCGCGGGGGTCGATCCGGAAGAAGCCCGAGCTTGCCGGCCAGCCGCTGCCGACGTTCCCGCTCACCCTGTTCCGCCAGCCGGCCGATCCGGACCACGACCGCCCGACCGACCCGACCCAGGAGCACTTCTTCCCCGCCGCGGCCACGCTGTCCCGGCCGCCCTTGCCGTTCGGGCTGCTCGGGGTGGCCGGGGCGGCGGTGGTGGGGGACCTTCCGGTCGTGCGGTGAGGGCCGGTCGTGCGGCCGGCGGGGCGGTCCGAACGGAGTACTCGGGGAACGAGAGGTTACGGAATGCCCCCGGCCGGTCGATGATCGTGACGACGTGTGGCGCCGTCAGGCCGACACGACCGCCGGCCCGTTCCCCCGTCCGCTTGGCGTGGGCCGCCCGGGCCGGTTCGCCGGGGTCGCCCCGGGAGGAGCAGCCGTGCAACCGCTCGGGTCGCCGTTGTCCCTGGGCCACGAGGTCCCGAACCTCGAACTCCTCCGCCGGGCCGGGTGGCTGGTGAGTACCGCCGCCGGGGCATACTGCGTGGCCTGGCGGGGGCGGGACGAGGTCGTGTTCCAGTGGCGGGACGGCGGGTGGCACCGGGTCGGCGGCCAGGGGGCCGCGGCCGCCTGAGCCGCCCTTGACGGGAACCACTCATCCGGGTACGGGTGAGGGTTGATCGGACCGACCCTCGCCGACCGAGTCACCGGGGCCGAGACCATGACCGACCACCAGCCGCCGGCCGCCGACCTCTTCCCGCTCGGGTCGTACCCGACGTTCTGGGAGGCCATCCCGGTGGACCGGCCGGCCGAGCCCGAGCGAGCCCGGTTCCGCCCGCCGTCCGCCCAGGAAGCCGGCCCGGTCTACCTGACGGTCGAACAGGCCGATGTCGGCTGAGGCCCGGTTCGTCAGTGTGCCATGGCCGATCGGTTCTACACCCCGGACCCGCTGCCGGTCGGCGAGTACGTCCTGACCGGGCCGGAAGCCCACCACCTCGCCACCGTCCGGCGGTTCGGCCCGGGCGACCGGGTCGTGCTGTTCAATGGGGACGGGCACGACTACCCGGCCGAGGTCGTCGCCACCGACCGCAAGCGGGCCGTGCTGACCATCTCCCCGCTGCGGGCAGTTGACCGGGAACTCCCGTTCCGGCTCGAAGTTTCGGCCGCGATGCCGAAGGGCGACCGCGGGGACTTCCTCGTCGAGAAGCTCACCGAACTGGGCGTCGCCCGGTTCGTCCCCCTCCTGACGGCCCGCACGGTCGTTGAGCCGCGAGAATCCCGCCTGGACAAGCTCCGTCAGCTCGTCATCGAGGCGAGCAAGCAGTGCGGCCGGAACGTGCTGATGGAGGTCGGCCCGCTGACCCGATGGACCGACTACCTGGCCGCCACCGGACCTGGGGCGGCCCGATTTATCCTTCACCCGCCGGCGGACGGGTCGAGCGAACCCGCCGGCATCAGGCAGGGTGGGTCCGGTGGGATCGTGATCGCTGTCGGGCCGGAGGGAGGGTTCGCGGACGAGGAGGTGGCGGCCGCCGAGGCGGCCGGCTGGCGGCGGGTATCGCTCGGGCCGCGGGTGATGCGGGTGGAGACGGCGGCAATTGCGGCCGCGGCGTGGGCGTCGATCGCGGGGCGTCAGCCCCCCGGTGGGTGAACACACCGGGGGGCTGACGCCCCGCGATCGCCCAGCAGGTCAGTAGTCCTGCCGGTCGAGCTTCTTGAGCGCGTCCTTGAACGCGGCGGCGGTGGGGAAGCGGGCGGCCGGGTCGCGGTCGACCGACCGGGTCAGGACCGCGCACAGGTCGTCGCCCAGCTTCGGGTTCAGCTCCTTCGGGTTCCGGGCCGCGGTGTTCAGGTGCCGGCGGAGGGTCTCCTCCGACGACGGCGACCGCTCCCACGGCAGGGCCCCGGTGAACAACTCGAACGCCGTCACCCCGAGGGCGAACAGGTCGACCCGGTGGTCGGTGGCCTTCCGCTTGATGATCTCCGGGGCCAGGTAGTCGGCCGTCCCGGTCCGGTTCCCGGGCTGGCAGAACTGGGGGGTGTACGGGACGGTCAGCCCGAAGTCGATCAGCTTGAGCACCCCGTCCTGGTCGATCATCACGTTCCGCGGGCAGAGGTCGCGGTGCAGGTACTTACTGTCGTGCATGTACTGGACGGCGTCGCAGAGCTGGGCGAGGTAGTTGATCCGGTTGCCGTTGAGGTTGGCGTTGCGGGTCTCGATCAGGTAGTTCAGCCCGTGCCCCTCGACCCACTCCATGACCAGGTACGGGTCGCCGTCGGTGGTCACCCCGTGCTCGTAGGTGCGGACGATGTTCTCGTGCCGCAGGGCCATGCAGACCTCGCCCTCGGTCGGCTTGTCGGTCAGCCCCATCGCCCGGAACCGGGCCTCGAACTTCTGGGTCTTGAGCCGGTCCAGGACCTTGAGGCAGACGACCCGCCCGATCTCGTTGTCGTAGGCCCGGAACACCTTCGACATGCTCCCCTGGCCGGTCCGCCCGCTCAGCTCGAACCGTCGGGCGACGTTGGCCCGCTTCAACCCCTTCTTGCCGGCCGGCCCGCCCTTCGACCCGCCGAACAGCCTGCTCAGGAAGCCCACGGCCGCTCCAATGCGGAATGCGGATTTCGGAATGCGGAATCGAAGGCCGGGCCGCAGCCCCCCCCACCACCTTACCTCAAACCGCCGGAGGCGTCACGCCGGGTGTCTGTCATCCCGCATTCCGAAATCCGCATTCCGCGTTAGAGCCTGTTATGAACCTGGGTCGGCCAACCCCCTCACCCGGGTGAGCATCAGCCCGGTGAACGCGGCCCAGTGCC
>JAIEQO010000019.1 GCA_019747655.1 Gemmataceae bacterium
CGGGGCGGTGATCGGGCAGTGGTTGCAGCCCGGGGAGCAGGTTTCGGCGATCGGGGGGCGTGAGCCGACGGCTGCGGTCTTGGCGCGCGGGGGGCGTGAGCCCCCTGATCCGCTTCCGCATCAGGGGGCTCACGCCCCCCGCTCGCCGACACCGTCAGTGCTTTGCCTTCGTTTCCTTCGCCTCTTTGGCGTCCTTCGGGGCCGGCGGGTCGTCGTCCCCGCGGAGCATGTACCCCTCGCCCCACCGGGTCAGGATGAGCGGCGGGTCGAACCCCTTGTCGATCTTGTTCCGCAAGTAACGGATGTACACGTCCACCACGTTCGACGTGTTCTCGTCGTACTCGTCGTACAGGTGCTCCCAGATCATGCTCCGGGTGACCACCTTCCCCCGGTGGTACGTCAGGAACTCCAAGAGGGCGTACTCCCGGGGCGTCAGGTGGATCACCTGCCCGGCCCGGCGGACGGACCGGGCCCCGGTGTCGATCTCCAGGTCGTAGGCCCGCAGGACCGGGTCCTTCTGGCCGTGCCCGCGGCGGATGAGCGCCCGGATGCGGGCGAACAGCTCGTCCAGGTCGGCGCCCTTCGTCAGATAGTCGTCGGCCCCGGTGTCGAGCCCGGCCACCTTGTCCGCCGTCGTCCCCCGGGCGGTCAGCATCAGGACGTGGGTTTTGATCCCGTCGGCCCGCCAGCCCTTGAGGAGCGTCAGCCCGTCCCGCTTCGGGAGCATGATGTCCAGGACGACCACGTCGTACTGGGTGCTCCGGCACTTGACATCGGCCTCGTCGCCGTCGGTGGCGGTGTCGACGGCGAACCCCTCCTCTTCGAGCCCCTGGCGGTAGGCCCGGAGGAGGGGCGGGTTGTCTTCGACCAGCAGCACACGCACGGACCGCCCTCCGGGGCCGCCGGATCACCCGCTCCCCGGTTAGAGTTTACCCCCGCCGGCATGAAGGGCGGGTGAGAAACGCCCGGGCCGGTTCAGCCGACGCCGGCCGGCTCGGGCCCGGCGAACACGACCTCGGCGACCACCCCCGGCGGCAGCTTCGGCCGCAGCTCCCGGGCGATGCGGGTGGGGAGGTCGACGGCCGGCTGCCCGGCCTCGCGGGAGGCCCGATTGACCTCGTCGGCGACCGCCGCCAGCCGGTCCGCCGCCTCCCAGTCGTCCCGCCGCGGGACCAGCCGGAGGACGACCCGGTCCGGCTCTTCGACGGTCCCGGCCGGGTCGTAGTCGAGCCCGTCGCCGCCGAGGTCCTCCTCGAACCGGCTGACCGCCCGGATCGCCCCGGCCGCCGCCTTCGGCAGCTCGCCGTCGTCCGACTCGGGGTGGCGGCGGATCGTGATCCGCAGCTCCGGTTCAGACTCCTCCCACGCGGGCATTGGCTCGCGGACGTAGGGCTCCAATGGCGGGGTCCGGGCGGCCGACTCACGGAGGTGCTCGATGGCCCGGTCCGCGGCGGCCGTTAACTCGCGGTTGACCTGCCGGCCGGTGAGGTAGCCGGTCAGCGCGATAAGGCCGATCGCGAGGACGTAGTAGCCGATCATCGCCGCGACGATCATCTGTCCGGTCCTCCGTCGGCCTTTCGGTCCGGTCGCAACGAGGGGAAGTGGAGTTCCCTCGGCAACTTGACCTCGGCCTTCAGCTCGGCGATCAGGGCGTCCCGGTCGGCAAGCCGCGCGTCCTTCTCGGCCAGCACCCGGAGGTTGTCTCGGTCGATCCGGTCGACCTCAGCCTTCCGCTGCTCCCCGTTCCAGCGGATCACCCACCGGGCGACCAGGAACGCCACGGCCACAACCGGGAATTGCATCCCGACCCAGATCACGAACTCTTGCCACGTCTTCGGGACATCCATCGGGCGATCCTGGGCGACGAACTCATTCTACCCGACGTTTCATCCCGCTACCACCGGCAGCTTCCGCCGGCCCAGCCCCTCCACCTCGCCGGGCGCCTTCGCCGGGCTGGCCATCGCCAGCCGGCCGGCGTTCTCCTTCTCCCAGTCGGCCAGCTCCTCCATCAAAGCGTCGACGATGTCGGCCTCGGGCACCCGCCGGACCATCTCGCCGTTGCGGAAGATCATCCCCTGGCCGTTCCCGGCCGCGATCCCGATGTCCGCCTCCTTCGCCTCCCCCGGGCCGTTCACCACGCACCCGAGGACGCTGATCTTCACCGGCAGCCGCTTGCCGTCCAGCCGCTGTTCCAGCTCGGCGATGATCTTCTCCAGGTCGATCGCCAGCCGGCCGCAGGTCGGGCAGGCGATCAGCTCCGGCCGGCGGACCCGCCGCTGGGTCGCCTGGAGGATGTCGTACGCGGCCGCGATCTCCGGCACCGGGTCGCCGAGCAGCGAGATGCGGATGGTGTCGCCGATCCCGTCGAGCAGGATCGGGGCCAGCCCGGCGGCCGACTTCGTGACGGCGTACGGCGGCTTGCCGGCCTCGGTGATGCCGATGTGGGTCGGGTAGTCGGCCAGTTGGGCGTACAGCCGGTACGCCTCCACCGCCACCAAGACATCGCTCGACTTGAGCGACACGATGATGTCGTGGTAGCCCTCGCTCTCGGCGATCTCGATGTACCGCAGGGCGCTCTCGACCATCGCCGGCGGGCACGGAAAGCCGTACTTCTCGACCTGCTCCCGCTCCAGGCTCCCGGCGTTCACCCCGATCCGCATCGGCAGGCCCTTGTCCTTCGCCTTGCGGACGACCTGCCGGAACCGGTCGTGGGTGGTGTCGCCGGCCTTGTTGATGTTCCCCGGGTTGATGCGAATCTTGTCGACGGGATGATCGAGGGCCGCCAGGGCCATCTTGTAGTCGAAGTGGATGTCGCAGATGAGCGGGATGCCGATACGGCCGCGGATCGCGGTCAATGCCCCGGCGTCCTCCGGCTTCGGCACCGTCACCCGGACCAGCTCGCACCCGGCCTCTTCGAGGGCGTGAATCTGCTTGACCGTCCCTTCGACATCGAAGGTGTCGGTGGTCGTCATCGACTGCACCCACACGGGGTTCGACCCCCCGAACACCTTGTCCCCGACCTTTACCTCGCGGGTCTTGTGCCGCGGCCGGCCGGGGACCTTCGGGGCGGCTTCCAGGACGCTCAGGTCGAACCGCGACATCGGCGGGCCTCGGCGGGGTTTGCGGCACCAAGTCGGCAACCGCGGTTACTCTAGCCGGTACAACCGAACCGTGTCCACCCGGCGCGAACCCGGAACGGCCGGCGGTGTCCGTCGTCTACCTTTCACCCGCCCCGGGGACGCCCGGGAACCGCCCATGACGCCGCTGACCCAGTACACCGCCGACCACCGCGCCCTCGTCGCCGCCGCGGCCGAGGCCGCCGGGCTGGCCGACCCGGTGGCCTTCGACGCCGGGTACTACCAGTACTACCTGCTGCGGAAGGCCGTCCGCGGGCCGCTGGTCCCGCTCGACGGGGCGCTGCTCCGCGAATGGCAGACCGGCGGCCGGCTGCACTCCCCCGGCACCTCGTTCGGCATCCGCCGGTACACCGCCTGGGGCATCCCGCTGGCCCGGGTGGTGGCCGGGACCGACCAGCACGCCGCCGAGCACACCTACGACTTCTACGTCGCCGCCCGGGCCGACTACGTCCGGCTGTTCCGGCTCACCCTGCGGGCGATGCGGGAGCGGGACAAGCCGACGGTCCCGCCGGTCATGCCGGCCGACCAGTTGGAGGCCCTGCGGCGGAACACCCTCGGCTACCTGGACGCCAAGAACCTGAAGCGGATCAAGGAGCTGGGCGGGCGGCCCCGGCGGGGGCTGCTCCTGACCGGCCCGCCCGGCAACGGCAAGACCAGCGCCTGCCGGTGGCTGTGGGAGGAGTGCCTGCGG
>JAIEQO010000221.1 GCA_019747655.1 Gemmataceae bacterium
GTCGGGGCCGCCATGCGGCGGGTCGAGGTGCCGGTCGGGCTGCGGTCGAAGCTGGTCGCCGACCTGTCGGCCCGGCGGGGGACCGCCCTCCGCCGGCAGGCGTACCGGGTGGCGGGCCTCGCGGCCGCGGCCCTGCTGGCGGTCGGGCTCGGGGTCGGGGTGTTCGGGGTGGCCCGCCCGGTCCTCGACGTGGCCCAACTGCTCAAACTCAACGAGGACCTCGGCGACCCGCAGACGGCCGAGGCCCGGGTGGCGGCGTGGCAGCGGGCCGAGGGGCTGCCGCCGCTGCCGGAGCCGTTCGAGTTCGGCCTGCTCCAGGCCTACGGGACCGAGCCCGTGGACGACCGGGCCGTGCCGGTGGTGGTCTTCCGGGACCGGGCCGGGGCCGGCATCGCCAAGGCCTACGCATTCCGGCCGTCGCAGTTCCGGGGGCTGAAGGAGGCCCGGGACGCCGTCGCGTCGAACAGCCAGGCCCGGGTGTACGACCCGGACCCGGCGACCGGTGTGGTGTACGTCGTCGTCTTCACCGGCCAGTCGCTCGACCCGTTCCTCCGGGGCGCAGGGGTCGGCGGTTGAGCCGGCCGGGCTGGGTGTGCCGGTCCCACTTCTCGCGTCCCGCCCATTGCCACAGCTAGAATGGCTTCGTCCGCACCGGCGGACGTTCCCCGTTCGGAGGGCCGACGATGCAGGTCGAGCTGAAGTACTGTTCGATGTGAGGGTACGAGCCGAAGGCCGTCAGTTTGGCGGCCACGCTGCTCACGCATTTCAAGCAGAAGATCGGCGAGCTGAAGTTGATCCCGGCCGGCGGCGGGTGTTTCGAGCTGTCGGCCGGCGGGAAGTTGCTCTACTCCAAGCTCCAGACCGGCACCTTCCCGGACGAGGGGGCGATGGTCGATGCGATCGCGGAGCGGGTGAAGGGCGGACGGTGATCGGTCGGACGGAGATGATTGGTTCGGCCGCGGGGTGTGCGGGTTGCCGAACCAAACCAACCGGGGCCGGCCCGCCGGCCCCGTCTCCCGACCTCAGCTCCGCTGGACCGACTGGAACAGCTCGCTCATCTTCATCCCCAGCGCCAGGCAGATGCGGTAGAGGGTCTCGATCGAGGCCGAGTTCTTCCCCAGCTCGATCTGGCTCAGGTAGCCGAGCGACACCCCGGTCCGGTCGCTCATGTTGGAGAGCGTCAGCCCGAGGGCCTTCCGCTTCTCCCGGATGGCCGTCCCGAGCGACTCCCGCAGGGCCTCCTCGGTCATCCGCAGCAGGCCCTTCCCCTCCAGGCAGCGGAACACCACCTCCCGCAGCTTGTCCACCTGGAACGGCTTGGTCAGGTAGTCGTAGGTCCGGGCCCGCAGGCAGTTCAGGGCGCTGTCGACCGACGGGTAGCCGGTGACGACGACCACGTTCGCGTCCGGCTGGTGGTCGCGGATCCAGCCGAGCACCTGGTCGGCCTCCAGCCCGGGGATGACGTAGTCCAGGACGATCAGGTGGTACGGCGGGGTGCTCTTCAGGGCCGACTCGACCATCGACGGGTCGGACACGACATCGATCTGGAAGTCCCGGGTGGTCAGGGCGGCCTGGATGAGCGAGCACGTCCCCGGCTCGTCGTCCACCACCAGGATGCGGATGTCCCCGGAGGACTGCAGCTCGCGGAGCGGGGCCGGGGCCCGGGCCGGCCGGGGCTGGTGGGGGGCGACGCGGTCTTCCATTGTTGCGGCGGTCATGGGTGGTTAACCTCGGACGGTGGTGACGGCGGCCCGGCCGGTGTCCGAGGCCAGTCCGGTGGGGGATGTCGTGGGGGCGACGGCCGGCCGCGGGGCGGCGACCGGCAGGACGACCCGGGCGACCGTCCCGGCCGCCGGCGGGGGGGCCGGGTCGAGCCGGACCCCGCCCCGGTGGGCGGCCAGGACCCGGTACGCGACGGCCAGCCCGAGCCCGCGGTGGCGGACCTTGGTCGTGAAGAACGGCTCGGCGAACAGCCGGCGGCGGGCCTCCGGCTTGATCCCACTCCCGTTATCGGTGATCGTCACCAAAATGTGCGGCCCGGCCGCAACCGGCCCGAGGTACGCCGCCGCGTCGGCCGCCGACAGCTCGACCGGCCGGGCCGCCAGCCGGACGGTGCCGCCCGCCGAACACGCCTCGACCGCGTTCTCGAACAGGTGCCCGAGGGCCGCCTGGAGGAGGTTGGCCTCGACCGCCACCGCCGGTAGGTCGGCCGGGAGGTCCTTCTCGACCTTCAGCCCGGCCGGCATCGCCGGCCGCAACCGGGTTTCTTCCCGGCCGAGGGTAGCGGCTACCGACCCGGGGTCCGGCCGGGCCTGCCCGCCGCGGTTGAACTGGTGGAGCTGCTGGGTGAACGCCGTCCCCCGCTGCCCGACCTTGATGATCTCGGCCACGAACGACGCCTGGGGCGAGTCGGCCGGGATCGTCGGGAGGGTGAGGTCGGCGAACCCGAGGATGCCGGTCAGGATGTTGTCGAAGTCGTGGGCCATCCGCCCGGCGATCACCGCCGCGTCGGCCAGCCGCCGGGACAGGGCGTCCGGGTCGACCACCGGGCCGGCCACGGCCGCCAGGGCCGGCGACCGGGCGACCGTCTGGGCGGCGAGGGCGAGGTACGCGCGGTCGGCGTCGGCCCACCCGTCGGTCGGTAGCTTCTCGGCCCACAGCAGCCCGGCCGGCAGGCCCCGCGGGGCGACCAGGGCGTAGACCCGGTTCCGCGTCCCGTTGACCAGAACGGTCGGCTCACCAGCCCGGAGCCGCCCGGCGATCGCGGCCACCTCGGCGGGCGGGACCGGCTCGACTCCGGCGGCCGGGAAGGTCTTCACCACCGTCGGGTTGGATTCGACCGGCCACACAAACCCGGCCGCCCGCCACCCGCAGGCCCGGGCCCAGCCGGTGAACGCGGCGTCGAAGGCCGCCGCGTCGGTCGCGTCCGGCCACCAGAGCGGGAGGGCGTCGAGGGCGGCGGCCAGGGTGCCCGTCGGGGCCATCGGGGTCTCCACCGCCGCCCGAACGGGGATGGGCGCGGACTATTGCCGAACCTGAAAATCTGTCGGCTCACCCCATATCTAGAACGGGCGTGAACGAAGTCAACCGATTTGTGGCGTGCGCGAGGGCGTGCGAGGCTTAGACTCCGACACCACCCGGCGGGGGTCGTACCGGGGAACGGATCGGCGTGATGTGAGCGGCTGTAACTGCCGGTTATGGCTTCTTTTCGGCCGGCTTTTCGGGCTTCTTTTCGGTCCGCTTGATGGCCGCGGCCGCGGCCGCCCGGACCTTCACCTGCGGGTCGCTCAGCCGCTTGCGGAGGGCGGTCATGGTCGTCGGATCGTCCTTGACCGCCGGGCCGAGGGCACCGACCTCCTCGACGGCCGCCACCCGGACCTCGAACGCCGGGTCGGCCGCCATCACCTCGATCAGCGCGGCGACGCGGCCCTTTACATCCGGCCCGAGAACCGACCCGAACGCCCGCACGGCGTCGACCCGCAGCCCGGTAGGGGCCTTCTCCCGGTCGCCGGCCAACTTCAGGAGGGCGTCGGCGGCCCCCTTCCCGGCCGGCCCGAGGGACGCCAGGGCGACCACCGCGGCGGCCTGGGTGTCGGCGTCGGCGTCCCCGAGGGCGGCCGTCAGCCCGGCGACGGTCGCCTCGGACCGGTCGCCGACCAGCTTCAGCGACACCACCGCCTCCCGCCGCAGCTCCGGCTCCTTCTCCTCGGCATACCGCTTGAGCAGGGCGGCCGCGACGAACGACGGGTTCTCCGGCCCGATCCGCCCGAGGGCGAACGTCGCCGCCTGCCGGACGGCCTTGTCCGGGTCGGCCAGCCGGTCGAGCAGGGCCGCGGTCGCC
>JAIEQO010000703.1 GCA_019747655.1 Gemmataceae bacterium
CCGCGACCGGCGGGAACCCGCGGTGGCCGGCCGCCCGGGCGTGGGCGTCGAACACCGCCCGCCGGGCCAGGTCGTCCGGGGTGGCGGCCGTCGGCCGGCCGTCCAGCCCGTCGAGCATCTCGGCCGTCGCCTCGGCCAGCTCGTCCGGGGTGTTGTCGATCACCCCGTACCCGTCCCGGATCAGGCTCTCGCCGGAGTACGAGCTGTCCCGGACCGGCCGGGAGAGCCACTCGGCGAACGTCAGCACCCGGCCGTCGGGCCCCCGGAGGAGCTTCGGCAGGAACAGGTCGTGCCGGCTGTACACCGGCAGGCTGTTCGACACCCAGTTGGTCAACAGGCACGGGACGCCGAAGGTGGTCGGCAGGTGGCAGAGGCCGGACGTGACCCCGATGAAGAACCGGGCCGACCCGCCCAGGATGACATCCAGCCGCTGGCTCTTGTGCTTGCCCCGGGCGTAGTCGACCACCCGCGGCATCTTCGGGAGCGGCTCCATCGACGGGTCGCCGAGCCGGATCACCCACCCGCCCCGGGCGGTGATCTCGCGGACCGCCGGCAGGTACGACTCGACGGCGGCGTTCCGGTGGGCCTGGTGGGCCAGCGCCCCCTCCCGGTGGAATCCGGCCGACCGGACGTGGAGGGCGACGAACCACGCCCCGGCCGGCACCCCCATCTCCCGCAGCTGCTTCTGCCGGAAGGCGACGTCGTCCGGGGTGAGCTTGAGGAGCGGGCCGCGGCCCTGCCGCTCCCACGCCTCCTGGATCACGCCGATCCCCTCCGGCAGGTACGGGGCGGTCCCGTCCGGCAGCGGCAGGAGGCAGGCCAGCCGGCGGCCGAGGGCGGTCGCCATGTGCCGCATGCCCGGGGACACCGGGTCGTTGGAGACGACGTGGAAGAACGGCTTGAAGTACCGCAGGAACTCCCGGTTGGCCGTCTGCCGGGGCGGGGCCAGGACCACCAGCCGGTCCCACCGCCCCCACCCCATCGCCCGCATCTTCACCCAGAAGTCCAACAGCGCGATGTGGCCGATGTTCCGGACCCAGTCCTCGGACAGGAAGAGGGTGCGGGGCGCGACCTCCCCGAGCCACCGGTTGTACTGGGCCTGCAGCTCCTCCCCGCTCCGGTAAATGGCCTTGGCGGTGCGGAAGTCGGTCCGGGTGTTGATGGCCAGTTCGGCCAGGTCGTTGTGGGCGTCGGCCAGGGCCTCGAACTCGTCCGGCCCGGACGGCGGGTCGTCCTCCCAGGCGGCCGCCGGCCCGTGCCGCTGGAGCAGCCGGGCCAGGCAGCCGTGCTCCAGCCCCCGCCGCAGGTCCCCGGCCAGGGACAGGACCTCGGACAGGTAGTAGTGGGCCTGGACGGCGTCGTCGACGGTCAGCCCGGGGAGGGCCAGGGCCGACCAGCAGTCGGCCGCCGCCTCCGGGAACCGGCCGAGCCGGCGGAGGCAGTACGCCCGCCGCAGCCGGGTCGGCAGGTTGACCGGGTCCAGGGACAGCACCTGGGAGTACAGCCCGACCGCCTCGTCCAGCTTGTCGGCCGCCAGGTGCTCGTGGGCCTGGCGGAACCACCCGGGCAGCTTGGCGTGGGCGGTGAACTGGCGGTGGACGTACTGCCCGGCCTGGATCGTCGCCCGCCCGGGCCAGAGGAGCAGCCCCCCGAGCGGCAGCCGGCGGACCCGCGGGGAGACGTACCGCCGGACCCGGCCGAGCCACCCGAGGAGGGGCTCGGCCTTGGCCAGCGGCCGGCCGACGGCGATCAGGACCGGCCCGACCGAGAACCGCCTGAGCCGCCGCCCCAGGGCCCGGCGGACCCGCCGGCTGACGGGCTCGCCTTCCACCCCCCAGTTCGCCGGGTAGGCGGCGATCACCCGCCGGACCTTGTCCCAGGTCCCGTCGGCCTGCCACCCGGCCCAGGCCGCCCGGAGTTGGTCGGCCGGCGGGAACCCGGGCGGCAGGAGCCGCCACGGGCAGTAGGCGTGCTCCCGGTAGCGGACGGCGTCGACCACCGCCCGGAGGTCGTCCGGCCCGGCCGGGAACACCACCCGCCGGAGGGCCGCCCACTGGGCGTCGGTCAGGTCGGTCAGGTAGCGGTCGCGCATGGGGGTGTCGCGGGGGTGCGGGGGCGGGGGTCAGGACCGCCGGCCGGCGCAGACGGCGAGCAGGTAGTGGGCCATCGGGTGGAACCCGGTGTGGACCACCTCGTCGTTCATCGAGAACAGGAAGACGTTCTCGAAGTGCCGGAGCATCGCCCGCTGGAACTCCCGCCCGTCCTTGCAGTTCACATGCCCGGCCTTGCTGGCCGGGCTGGCGTGGGCCTGGGACTGGAGCGACGGCGACCCGATCACCGCCGCCCCGGACCGGGCCAGCGACCGGGCGATGTTCCCGACGAACCGGTCCTCGTCGGCCGGCGGGATGTGCTCGAACACGTCGAGCGAGTAGGCGGCGTCGTAGTCGGCCGGGGGGACCGGGCCGGCCAGGATGTCGTGCTCGACCACCTCGCACGGCCACCCGTCGGCCCCCATCCGGTCCCGGGCGTCGGCCACGAACACCGGGTCGAAGTCGCAGGCGGTGACGGCCGCCCCCTCCTGCTGGACCAGCCGGGTGCCGAAGGCGTCGGCGCACCCGACCTCCAAGACCCGCTTCTTCCCGGACAGCATCTTGGCCACGAACTTGTACCGGGACAGGAGGAACACGAGCCGGCGGGGGTCGTCCCGCCAGGTCTGGTTGCTCATGATCCCGAACCGGGCGAACCCGTCCCGGACGGCCATGTCCAGCTCGAACTGGTACTGGGCCTCCCTCGTCCGGAGGGCCGACCCGTGCCCGTTACCGGTCGCCATGCTCGCCCCCGCCGGTCCGGGCCGCCCGCTGGCGGCCGTTGAAGGTGGATGGTCAGGCCGCCCCGGCGGCCGCCGCGGCCGGGGGCTCGAAGTAGATGTACTCGTAGTCCCCGGTGTACCCGGCGAGCCCGTACACCCAGGCCCACCCCTCGGGCCGCAGGAACGTCTCGCACGTCAGGGCCCAGCACTGGAGGTTGAACAGCTCCTCCGGGTCCCGGAAGCTCTCGACCACCAGGTACTTGTTCCGGCCGACCCGCTCGAACTCCCGGAGCGACGCCACCACCTGCGGGACCGGCAGGTTGTGTAGGGTGTTGAGCGAGATGACGAGGTCGAATTCCTTGTCCTTGTACGGGAACGGCTCCTCGGCCCGGCCGGGGTTGAGCCGATCGCGGACCTCTTCCTTCGCCGTATCCAGTGCGTATTGCGACACGTCGAACCCGGCGACGGTGGCCTTCGGCAGCAGCTTGGTCAGCTCGTACAGCAGGAAACCCCGGCCGCAGCCGACATCGAGAATCTTGGCGTCCGGGGCCAGCTTGTAGGTGTCGACGAACTGCTTCGCCACGACCGCCCACCGGCCGTCGTACTTGTACCCGCCGTACCCGTACCGGCGGTCGCCGTCCCAGTAGTCGCGGTCGAACCGGCGGGCCACCTCGGCGCAATGGACCTTCCCGTCGGCCATCCGCCCGACGTAGTCCCGGGCCGTCCGCCGGTGGAGTTGGTTGACGATGTTGAGCAGCCGGCCCATCAGCTTCCCTGCTTGGTGGCACAGGCCTCCCGGCCTGTGCGATGTCGATGCCGCCGCACAGGCCGGGAGGCCTGTGCCACCGAAACTCAAGCCGCCACGCGGATTGACTTCCCCGGCCGGGCCGCGAGCAGGCCCTTCGCGGTCTCGGCGACGGCCTCGGCCGAGACGCCGTACTGCTTCATGATCCCGTTCTGGTCGCCGTAGACGCTCGGGAACACGTCCGGGATGCCGACCCGCTTGAACCGGCGGGTGGCCAGCAGGTCCGTTT
>JAIEQO010000455.1 GCA_019747655.1 Gemmataceae bacterium
TGCCGGCCGGGGCCCCGGTCCCCGGGGTGGCGGCCGATGGGCTGCGGGGCGAGGCCGTCTGGGGCGAGGGCGAGGAGGACGGCCGGGGGGCGTGGCGGCTGAGCGGGGTAGCGGCGGCCGGCGGACAAGTCGCGGTCCTGCACGTCTACACCGAGGAGCCGGCCGACAAGGACTGGGCCGTCCAAACCTGGCGCTCGCTGCGGCACTCGTCGGGATGAGTTCGGTCGGCTTGCACGCCCCCTCCCCCCCTGTTTTTCGTCGTCCCCGCTTCCCCAAGTCGAACGTGTTGCTCGTGAACGACTTGCGATTGGCCCGACCACTCCGTCCGCCCGACCATCACGCCACGCTCGCCCTCGAAAACTGACTCAACCCTCGTTCTAGTCACCACTTCCGTTGCCGCCCTACCGATCCCGTACCCCGCCACGTTCGTCCCCACTAATCACGGCACCGTTCAGCTCCGCTCCCCGTTGTCAATACTGTACACAATATCATAAATGCCGCCGGTGTCAAGTCGGGCGGCCGAGGTCTCCAAAGCGACTTCGGGCCGGCCGTCGGGGTCACGGGCCGGTTGTCGGCGAACCGGTTTGGGCGGTCGGCGGCGGCTTGGCCCCGATGACGTTCGCCGCCCCGACCACGGCCGAGAACAAGACCAGGCAGTTGCACAGCCCGACGAGCACCCCGAACGCCTTCCGCTTGGGCGGCGTCACCTGGTCCTCGGTCACTTCTAGCCAGGTCAGCCCGCCGCCGAGGAGCATGCACAAGACGAACGGGACCCACCGGTCGGCCAGCCAGGGCACCTCAAGCTGACGGAGGCCGAGCCAGGCCCCGGAGATGAGGACGACCAGGGCCGGGAAGGTGACGGCCTTGTAGTTGGCGAACACCGGGGCGTTGTCGGTCCCACCGCCTTTCCCTCCGCCTTGCGGGGCCGACTCGGGCCGCCCGCCCGGGGGCCGGGGGACCGGGTACATCAGCAGCTTCGCCAGCCGGGACTTGAGCGACGGCATGGGCGGACCTCGGCAGGTGTACCCCGGCCGCCGACCACCGGCCGACCGGGGAAGTTGGTCCCATCGTACCGGCCTTCGGGCGGGGGTAACAGCTTGGTGGGGGAGGTAGTGTCAGGGCCGTCGCCCACATCCGGCCATCGATTCCGGGGCGGTCGTCGGGGTGTGAGCCCGACGGGCATGCCCGCGGCGGGCGGGGGCCGGGCGGCACAATCTCCGGATTCCGCGCCTCAGCTCGCATCCTTTTCCGCGGAGGATGATCTAACCGGGTGGGTGCAGCACTCGCGCTGAACCCCCAGGACCCCACGACCGACACCAGGGATTCGTCATGCCGTTTCGCGTTCCCGTTCTGTTCCGCAGTCTGCTGACCCGCCCGGTCTCCCGCCCCGTCCGATCGTCTGCCGCCCGACCGCGACTGTCCGTCACCCCGCTGGAGGACCGGGCGGTCCCGGCCGGTATCACTCCCGGCGGGGGGACGGCCCCGGTCGTCACCGTGGCCCGGGTATCGGACGCCGCTGAGGGCGGGGCGGCCGGGGTGTTCCGGTTCACCCGGGCCGGGGACACGACGGCCGGGCTGACCGTTTCCCTCAGCTTCGGTGGGACGGCCACCCCCGGGGCCGACTACCCGACCCCGCCGGCCACGGTGACGATCCCGGCCGGGGCGACGACGGCCGATCTGTCCGTCCCGGCGACCGACGACGCCGAGTACGACCCGAACGAGACGGTGGGGGTGTCGATCGTGGCGGCGGCCGCCTACGCGGCCGGGACGCCCGGTTCGGCTACCCTGACGATCATCGACAACGACAAGCCGGTGGTGTCGGTCACCCGGGTGTCGGACGCGACCGAGGGCGTGGCGAACGGCGTGTTCCGGTTCAGCCGGACCGGAAGTACCGCCACGTCGCTCACGGTCGATTACGCCGTGGTCACGCTCGGCCCGGCGATGGCGATCCCGGGGGACGACTACCAAGTCCTGTCTGGCACCGTCATTATTCCTGCCGGTGCCCCGTCCAAGGACGTGGTGGTTTCGGCCGTGGACGACCCAACCTTTGAGCCCGCGGAAGAGGTTCGTGTCTCGCTCGTGTCTCGGGCCGAGTACACGATCGGCGCCTCATCGTCCACTGCGGTAACGATCGCGGCCAGCGATAACCCGGCGACGGCGACCACTGCGAAGATCAGCCTCGACAAGCCGACCGTGTCAGGCCAAAGCATCGGAGGTACGGGAAAGTTCGAGAAGGGTGACGCCGAGTTCGTCCGGATCACCCTATACGCCGCCCGCCAGAACGCCGGTCGCACGTACAAGAAGGTGCTCAACACCGATCCGGGCGGCACGGACTGGGGGTTTGCTTCCGAGGCACTGCCCAAGGGGCTGTACAGGGTCTGGGCGGTTCTCACCGTGAAAAAGGGCGGGGTCGAAGTGAACGTTGCCTCGAACGCCACCTACAAGGACGTGGAGGTGAGCATCGGTCCAGAGGAGGCCGTCGGCGGCCTCGCCGGGTGGACGAATGAGTTCCCACCCAAGATCGGACCCGGCGTGAACAACACCCTCAACGCCATCTTCGGCCGGCTGCTGTGGCAACCGCGCGAGCCGGACTACAAACTCGAGTCGGTCGTCGCACACCTTACTCGTGCCGACGGTGGGTTCGTGGCCGAACTGCCTATGATTAGCGGGACCCTCATCAACAAGAACTCGGACTACTTCGTGATGGAAAAGGACCCGGGTAAGGCAGGTGCCTACCGGGACTGGCAAATCCCCCGCGAGCCCGGGGTCAAGTACCGGCTCTACGCGGTCGTCAAGTACAAGGCCGTAAACGGGGGTGCGATCGAGGAGTATACCACCGCGTTCGTCGAGTTGACGGCCCCGGCGGGGTGATGATACGGTGAAGCGGGTTCGCCGCGAACGATTTCAGCCCTCCGTACCTTCGCCCGCCAAAGCCCGGGTCCAGCCGACTGCAAAACGGGGCCCGGGCTGACAGGAGGTCCAGTTCGATGATCCGAGTGCTACTCGCGGGTTCGTTTCTCGTACTCGCTCTCGCCCCCAGTCCGGCCGCCCCGGTGCCCTCGAACGCCCGACGGCCGATGTACTACCCTACCCGGGTCGGGGCCGAGTGGGTTTATCAACGGGACGAGGAGGAAGTCCGAGTCGTTGTGGCCGATGTGGCTGCCAAAGGCGAGGGGTCCGTCGTCACGTCCGAGCAGATCAAGGGCGGCGGCAAGCGGGTGTTCTGGGAGCGGGTGGCCGTGTCCGGGGACGGGTTATCGGTCATCCACGATGGCAGCTTCGAGTACCGCCCGCCGGTCCGCTTGCTCCGGCACCCCCACACGGCCGACGACCGGTGGCGAGTTGAGTCGTCCCTCGACAGCGGCGGGGGTGGCACCCCGTTCCCGCTGGTCGGATTACTGACCGTGGTGGGTGAGGAAGAGGTCCGGGTGCCCGCCGGGACGTACCGGGCCGTCCGGGTGCGGGCCCGGATGTCCGTGTTCGGCGGGTGGTCGGACGAGCGGTGGTACGCCCCCGGCGTCGGGCTGGTCAAAAAGGACGACAGCCGGGGCGGGTCGCTCGCGCTGAAGTCGTTCCGGCCGGCCCGGTAGCCGATTGTTCGCCGGGAACTCGCCGCTCGACCCACCCTACGGAAGCTGGTCGAATCGCTGCCGTCCAACGTCTCGGCCAACACGCCTCCGGTCGCGGACGGCCCGCTAGAACAACCGGCACGGGCCCGTTCCGCCCGGTCCGCGTTGGAGGCCCGCGCGTGTCCGCCCGACTCCCCGCCGCCCTCGTCTGGCTCGCCCTGACCACCACGGGGGCGCTCGCCGCCCCGGTGCCAGCCGGCGGGGCCGGCCGGCCGCCG
>JAIEQO010001097.1 GCA_019747655.1 Gemmataceae bacterium
GTCTTGGCGTGCTCCTCGCCCTCGACCACGTCGGCCGCGTGGGCCTTCTTGATCGTCTCCTCGGTGCTCGTCGGGTCGACCGCCCGGCACGTCTCGGCCAGCCGGTCGGCGATGTAACGCAATTCCTTCGTCCACTCCGCCTGGTCGACCCCCGGCGGGGTCAGTTGCTCGAACTCCTCGATCAGCAGGATGAGCCGGAGGCAGTGGCGGAAGATGATCCCCTCCTGCTTGGTCAGGTCGCGGGTGGTGACGTACTGGTTGAAGTTGCCGCCGTAGTTCAGGAGGATGTCGCCGGACGCCCAAACGCCCTGGGTCTGGAACTCGCCGACCTCCCCGTACTTGGCGTCGAAGAGCAGCCGCAGCTTCTCGGCAAACCCCGGCGGCCGCTCGTCCCACGGCACCCACTCGTCCTCGTCGTCGTCCTCCCCTTCCGCCTTCGGCGGCTTGGCGACCAACAGCCCGCGGGCGATCAGTTCGGGGTCCAGCTTCTCGGTGGCCAGTGGCCCGGCCGGCATCTCCCACGGCACCCGGACGTGCCGCAACAGCGGCCGGGGCAGCTCCAGCACGCTCTCGAACGCCTGCAAGCGTTCCTCGCGGCTAGCGGTGGCGAGCATGTCGATCAGGTACGCCCCGTACAGCGGGTGACAGGCCCGGAAGACGAGCAATTGATCGAGCGCTTCGGTCGGGGTGGCGAGGACGGGCTGGTACTCCGGAGGACGCGGAGAAGCTTCCTCCGGGCGAACCCCGAGCGTGAGCGAGGGGGTGGGAGTACCCCCTCGCTCACGCTCGGGGTTCGCCGGTTCGGTCGGCGGCTCCGGCTCCAGCTTCACATAGCCCTTCTCGTGGAGCGTCAGCAGCATACGGTTCAACTGCTTCATCCCGGCCTCGACCCGCGGGCCGTCGAGCAGCCGCTTGCGGACGACGGTGCGGATGCGGTCGACCTCCGGCGAGACCTTGAGCAGGTACGCCAGCAGCCGCCACGGGAGCGGCCCCTTGCTGAAGAGCCGGGCCGGCGGGGCCGCCTTCAGCCGCTCGAAGTCGCCCTCGCCCCAATACTTCCGCTGCTGGTTCCGGCTCGGCTTCTTCTTGAGCAGCGTCTTTTTCGCCTTCAGCAGGCCAGGGTCCTTCGTGTTTTCCGGAATCTGGTCGTACTGCTGTTTCCAGCGCAGAATCCGCACGTCGTCCTCGTGCGGGAAGGCGTAGACGAACCCTTCCGTGTCGAACTGCGGCCGGCCGGCCCGCCCGAAGATTTGGTGGGCCGTGCTCGGGTCGATCACCTTCTCCTTGCCGAACGGCCCCTTCATCAGGCTCGACAGCACGACGGACCGCGCCGGCAGGTTAATCCCTGCGGCCAGCGTCTCCGTACAAAGCGCGACCGACAACAGCTTCTTCTCGAACAGGTCCTCGACCACCCGGCGGTACTTCGGCAAGAGCCCGGCGTGGTGAACCCCGACGCCCCGGCGGAGCATCTGCTTGAGCTTCGGCCCGACCCCGTGCGGCCACTCCAGGTGGTCCACCTCCTTGTTCAGCGCGACCTTCTGGCCCGGGGTCATCAGGTCCAGCCCCTTCAACTGCTCGGCCACGCTCCAACACTCGTCCCGGTTGAAGCAGAAGACCAGCGCCGGCGTCTTCCGGGCGGCCTCGTCCCCCTTCGCCATGTCCACCAGCAGCTCGTTCAGGAAGGCGTCCGGCACCCACCGGTACGTCAGCGGCACCTTCCGCTCCTTCCCCTCGACCAGCTCCAGCCGCCGGCCGTGCTGGCGGTCGAGCCAGCTCAGGAACTCGACCGAGTTGCCGACCGTCGCCGAGAGCAGAAGCAATCGGATGTGCTTCGGGAGCATGTTCAACGACAGCTCCCAGACGATGCCGCGTTCGGGGTCGGCGAAGCTGTGGAACTCGTCCATCACCACGGCCGAGACGTGGGTGAAGTCGTACCCCTCGGCGTGCAAGAGCCGGTTCAGGAGGATTTCGGCCACGACCACCAGCACCCGGGCGTTCGGGTTGACCTTGCGATTGCCGGTGACGAGGCCGACATCTTCCGCCTTGAACCCCCACCGGACCGCAGCCGCCTGCATCTCGGCAAACTTCTGCTCGGTCAAGGCGATGAGCGGGGTCGTGTAGTAGGCGACGGTGTTCGTCCGCAGGGCCTCGTACAGGGCGGCCTGGGCGATCATCGTCTTGCCGGTCCCGGTCGGGGCGCAGACGAGCACCCCCTGGTCGGCGGTGAACCACGCCAACAGGGCTTCTTCCTGGACCGGGTACGGCGGGTACGGGAGCTGGTCGAGGTAGGCCGTGGCCAGCTCGGATCGGTCGGCGGCCGCGGCCATGTGGGGTTCTCCGGGTGGAGCTAGGTTACGGATACGGTGTCGCGGATGTCGGGTCGTCCGCGGCGGTCGGGTTCTTCGGGGTTTGCCGCCCTCCCGACCCGCCCGACCGCATTGGCCACCACGCGGGTTCACCCGGGCCGACCCCGCCGGCCGAAAGTCAGGTATGATGACCGCCGGGAGTCACCACCCTCCCCGCTCAGGTACGCCGCCCGCATGGCTGCGATCCCCTCGCTCGTCGCCCTCTGGTTGGTCGATGATGTGACGTGGCACCCCACGTCCGGGCGGCCGACGCTCCACGGGTCGTTCAACCGCATCATCCTCCTGCCGGGGGCGACCGAGTACGAGACCCCATTCACGGTCTTCTTCTCGGCCACCGACGTGCGGGCCCGGAGCGAGTGCGTCCTCCGGCTGACCGACCTGTCCGACCTGGAGGTGGTGTACTCCCGCCCAATCATCCTCGACGTGGTCGGGCCGGCCGAGGTGGTGGACATGACGGTCCGCGTGAACACCGTCCCGATCCCGGGCCCCGGGGAGTACGCCTGGGACCTGTTCCTGGACCCCCACTTGCTCGGCTGCACGCGGATGACGGTCGCCGCGGCCGACGGGGCGGCGGACCACCCGCCGGCGGAGGATGGCCGATGACGGACGCGAACGGCGACCGATCGCGCGCGGCACGGGTCCTGTCGGCGGCCGAGGTCGTAGCGCCGGCCGCCGGGGCCGGGCGGGTGTTCCGCTGCCAAGTCTACCTGTACCAACGGCCGGCCGGCTTCCTGGCCGTCGCCGCCGCCCTCCCCGGGGTAGCCGGCATCGGGGCGAACGAGGCCGAGGCGTTGGCCGACGTCACCCGCGCGTTCAAGGCCGTCATCCCGGGCTATGTCGCGGACGGCGGCCGGGTGCCCTGGCTCCCCGACCCGGCACGCGCCGAAACGGGGGCGCTGACCCGCTGGGTCTTCCCCGAGCTTTGAGGGCCGACCGGCCCGGTGCCGGTCTACCGCCGCCACGTCACCGGCGTTCCCATCTTTTCCCTTCGACTTGCCGGTTTCCGGCTGTTATCGTTCGGATACAGCCCTCCCCCTCCCCTCCGCTGCCAGGAGGTCCCGTCGATGGCCCGCCAGACCCGCCGGTCGTTCCTCAGACACACCCTCGCCACCGCCGCCACCGTGACCGTCGCCGGGACCAAGTCGTCCGGCCGGGTCGTCGGGTCCAACGAGACGATCCGGGTGGCCGTGGCCGGGCTCAACGGCCGGGGCGAGAGCCACGTCGGCGAGTACGCCAAGATGAAGGGTGTCGAGGTGGCCTACCTCGTCGACCCCGACACCCGCACCTTCAAGAAGCGGCAGGACCAACTCCGCAAGGCCGGCCGGGCTGAAGCCGCCTGTGTCCAGGACGTGCGGAAGGCGCTGGACGACAAGACCGTCGACATTCTCTCGGTCGCTACCCCGAATCACTGGCACGCCCTGATGACCATCTGGGGCTGCCAGGCCGGGAAGGACGTGTACGTCGAGAAGCCGTGCAGCCACAA
>JAIEQO010000594.1 GCA_019747655.1 Gemmataceae bacterium
CGGCCGTCCTGGCACGGCCCGCCCCCGCCCCTACTCCTTGGCGAGGACAATGTAGCAACTACGGCTGTAGGACTAGGGTCGGCGACATCGTCTGCGACCGTTACGGAAGCTTGTTCGACCTGCGATCACTACAGCGGCTCGTCCCGCCCCCTGGCCGGTGGTATCACCCAGACCTCGCCCGGTTCGCTCCGGACGGTCGGGTCATCGCGTTCGGTGGGCAGTCGAGTGTTGGGCCCTTCGACACCCGAACCGACAAGCCGCTCGAAATCGCACAAGATGACGACGCACAGGGGCATCGGACCGACGCCTACTTTCCGGGCCTCGGGTTCGTCAACATCAAGGACGGGGTGTGCGGTGTTGTCGTTACCCTGATCCGCACGACGAGCCTCGACCTCCCGCCGGACCTACTCGAGTTGTGGGCGCAGGTGGCCGTTAGGGGGGAACTCGGGCCGACTGGCGAGTTCGTTCCGTGGGACGAGCCGACCTGGGAGCGAAAGCGGATCGAACTGGCCGCCCGACCGGCCCCGTGGCCGGACTACCCGTTTCCCGGGCACGTCGCCCGCGATCCGCTGCACTGGCTCCGCCGGGAGTGGTTCGAGGCGGACTGGGAAAGCAGACCTGAGATAGCGACTGAGTTGCTCCGCCGGGCCCAGGCCCTCGGCGACCACGCCGAAGCGACCCGCTGGAGGCTCGAACTCGACCGCTACGGCCCGTTCGTCGCCCCGCCCCCGCGGCCGGCCAACCGGCCGTGACGGCGCCGGCCGGGTAAGATGACGTGACCCGAACGGAGGGCGTCATGTTCGAGATCGAGGCCGTCTACGAGGGCGGGGTGTTCCGCCCGGTCGGGCCGGTCGAGCTGCCCGAACACACCCGCGTCCGGGTGGCGGTGCCGGCCCCGACCCGGCCCGCCCCCTCCGTCCGCGACATCCTCGCCCGGCGGTACGCGTCCGGGGACACCGACACCGCCGCCCGGCACGACGAGCACCAGCCGTGAGGGCCGTGTTCCTCGACACCGTCGGGCTGCTCGCCCTGTGGGACACGTCCGACCAGTGGCACGCCCCGGCCGACGCCGCCTACCAACTCCTGAACGCCGGCCCGGTCCGGCTGGTCGCGTCCACGCTCGTCCTGGCCGAGTGCGGGAACGCGGCCGCCCGCCGGCCGTACCGGGACGACCCGGCCGACCTGTGGGCCGCCCTGGACGCCGCCGGCGACCTCCTCCGGCCGACCGACGCCCAGCTCGACCGGGCCTGGGATGCGTACCGGCGGCGGCTGCACGCGGCGGCCGGGTTCGTCGACCAGGTGTCGTTCGTGCTGATGGCCGACCTGGGCGTCCGGGAGGCGTTCACCAACGACGCCCACTTCCGGGCCGCCGGGTTCGTCACCCTCTTCTGACCCCGCCGGCCCGGCCGTGACGGCTACCTCACCCCGCTCTTCTCCCGGGCCGGGCGGAACTCGTCCCCGGGGTTCCAGGTCGGCAGCCGCTCGACGTCGGCGACGGCCCGGGCCACGTCCAGCGCGAACCCGCCCAGCACCGGGAAGCCCGAGTAGTCCCAGTCCGGCCGGACCTCGTCCTGCGGGGTGTGATACGCCGTGTCGTTGAACGCCTGGAGCGTCTTCTTGGCGAAGTCGGCCGGCTTCCCCTTGATCCGCGACCCGGCCGCCACCGAGAACGCCGGCACCCCGGCCCGGGCCAGGGAGAAGTGGTCGGACCGGTAGAAGATGCCCAGGTGGGCCCGCGGGTCGGGCTCGATGGCGAGGTTGTGCCTGGCCGCGGCCGCCTTCACCGCCGGCCAGGCGGTCGTCCGGTCGGCCCCGGTGACCACCACCGACTCCGGCACCCCGATCGGCAGGATCATGTCGAAGTTCAGGTCGAGGGCCGTCTTGCCCAGCGGGACGGCCGGGTTCTGGGCGTAGAACTTCGACCCGAGTAGTCCCTTCTCCTCGGCCGTCACCGACAGGAACAGGGCCGACCGCTTCGGCTTGGTCGGCTGGGCCGCCCACGCCCGGGCCAGCTCCAGGAGCAGGGCGGTGCCGGTGGCGTTGTCGGCCGCCCCGTTGTAGATGGCGTCGCCGATCACCGCCCGGCCGACCCCGAGGTGGTCCCAGTGGGCGGTGAACACCACCGCCTCGTCCTTGAGCGTCGGGTCGCTCCCGTCGACCCGACCGACGACGTTGTGGCTGGTCAGCTTCTCGAGCTTGGTCGGGATGCGGGCCTTCAGGGTGACGCCGAGCGGGACCGGTTTGAACCCCTTGGTGTCGGCCTCCTTCAGGGCCCCGTCCACCGTCCGCCCGGCCAGGGCCAGCAGCCGCTCGCCGGCCCCGCGGGAGAGCCACCCGGCGAAGGCCAGGGCCGGCTCGCAGGGCTCCCGCTTCAGTTGCGCCCCGTCGAGCGGGCGGACGACTGAGTACGGGTACCCGGCCGTCTCCGGGGTGTGGACGATGAGGCAGGCTTTGGCCCCGCGGCGGGCGGCCTCCTCGAACTTGAACGTCCACCGGCCGTAGTAGGTCAGGGCCTTGCCGCCGAAGTAGGCCGGGTCGTCCGACGGCGGCTCGTTGGTGAACAGGACGACGACCTTACCCTTGACATCGGTGTCCTTGTAGTCGTCCCACCCGAACTCGGGGGCGGTGATGCCGTGGCCGACGAACACCGCCTCGGCCTCGAACTCCTCCAGCTCCGTCTGCGTCTGGCTCGTGCCGGCGAAGTCCTCGTCCGGGCGGAGGACGAGGGCGGTGTCCCCTTTGGTCGCCCGGATGGTCGCCTCCGGGCTGGTGACGACCTTCACCAGCGGGACCGGCTGGAGGTACGAGCCGTCGGCCCCGGCCGGGGCGAGGCCGGCCTTCTTGAACTCGGCGGCGAGGTAGTCGGTGGTCAGCTCCTCGCCGCGGGTGCCGGGGCCGCGGCCTTCGAGGCGGTCGCCGGCCAGGTACGCGACGTGGGCCTTGACCCGGTCGGGGGAGACGGCCGGGGGCGGGTCGGCGGCCCCGGCAAAGGTTGCGGCGACGATGGGTAGGCCGAGGAGTGGCAGCAGCCGGTGGGTCACGGGGGTTGGTCCTCGTCCGGGGACGTGTGGCGGGGCGGAGGGGTCGTACCCCCTGAGTTATGGGCGGCCCGGGCCCCCGCCTACAGCCGACGGCTCCACCGCCGCTACCGCCCGACCGGCGGGGTGAGGGCCGGGAGGGGCACGGGCTACTGCCGCCGGGGGTCCAGCCGGCTCGGTCCCGTCCGCCGGGACGCGGGCCAGCCCGCAGGCCGTGTGGGCGGACGGGACCTCGACCCCGTCGGCCGGGAAGAACGGGGCCGGGGCGGTGGACCGGGGTGTGACCCCGGGGACGGGTCCGACGGGACCCGGGCCGGCATCACCAGCTCGTACCAAGCCTTCCCGGATGTCAGGTTGAGTAGGGGGCGAGTTCGGCCGGGTCAGGGCCGTGTTAAAAAATGATCGGGCCGGATTGACGGCGGCTCAAGACGCGATAGATTAGCAGTCCCGGTAAGCCGGTCGATACTGCGACAAGCACTTCGGCGAGCTGTTCGGGCGTCCAAGTTTTATGTTTGGGCGGATGACCAGAGTTTAACTCTGGTTCGGTGTCTTTGTCACCGTGGGTGCGTCGTGTGTGTGCCCGGCCGGGGCGTGGGGGCGTGGGCGCCCCGCGGCCGGTCGGGCGGGTGTCCGTGGTCTGCCTGTGTGTGCGTCCGCGTGTCCGCGGTGCGGTTGTGGTCCTGTGGACGTGGTGCGTGTGGGTGTTGCCGCGTTCCGTGTGCCCGGGGGTCCTCCGCTGGGTGGGGGCTCGTCCGGGGCGGGGCGGCCAAGCTCGACAAGGGCGCGGGGGGGATGTCTGGGCGCCGGGAGGCGGAAGGG
>JAIEQO010000719.1 GCA_019747655.1 Gemmataceae bacterium
GTTCGCCGACCCGGCCGACGCGGTCGTCCGGACGGCCGCCGGGGAGCCGGTCGGGGTGCGGCTGGCGGCCGACGGGTCGTTCGCCGCCAACGACCCGCTGGCCCCGGGCCAGTACCTGACCGGCGGGGTCCTGTCGGACGGCCAGCAGCGGCGGCAGGAGGTGTACCGGCGGCTGCTCGGCCGGCCGACGCCCCGCCACCTGGACGGCCGCGACCTGTTCCTGGTCTGGGCCCGGACCGACGACCTGCCGTTCTACGCCGAGGAGGGGTGCCGGACCGTCGGGCAGTCGCTGCTGGTGGTCCCGCTGGCGATCGAGCGGACCCCGCCGGACACCCCGGTCGCGATCCCCCGGGAGTACGTGCCGGCCCGGGCGGAGGGGCAGCGGCGGCCGTTCCAGCCGCCGGTCGACGGGTCCCAGCCGCAGGAGTTCAAGCTCCGGTTCACCCTCCCGCCGGCGGTCCTGCCGATGACCGCCGAGAGGGCCGTCCTGACCCTCCGGGTCCGGGCCCCGTCCCGGCCGGTGACGGTGACCGGGTACGCCGGGGCCCGGGCGGTCCCGCTCCGGACGGTGACCGAGCCGACCGGGCCGGTCCGGGTCGAGATCACCGACCCCGCCCTCCTGGCGGTCGGCCCGGACGGCGGGCTGACGGTCGGGGTCGAGATCGGCGAGCCGGTCGGCCCCGCCGCCGCCGGCGGCCCGGCCGGCGGGCTGGCGGTGGACGACCAGTGGCGGATCGAGGCGGTCGGGCTGGAGGTGTCCGGCCGGCGGGCCACGAACCCGGGTCGGGGGAGGGGGGGGGGTGCCCCCCCGTTTGGCCGGACCTGTAAACCGGGGGACCACGCCCCCCGCTCGCCCGCCGGCCGGGCGCGGAGGCTGTTCATGGGGACGGGCCAGCCGGTCGTCGAGACCCGGCAACTGACGAAGAAGTACGGGTCGTTCCTGGCCCTCGACCGGCTCGACCTCCAGGTCGAGAAGGGGCAGATCCTCGGGTTCATCGGCCCGAACGGGGCCGGGAAGACGACCACCATCAAGATCCTGGTCGGGCTGGCCCGGCCGACCGGCGGGTCGGCGACCGTGGCCGGGGTCGACTGCGTCCGGGAGCCGCGGGTGATCAAGCGGCTGCTCGGGTACATGCCGGACACGTTCGGGTCGTACGACAACATGCGGGTCGGGGAGTACCTGGACTTCTTCGGGGCGGCGTTCGGCATCCCCCGGAAGGACCGGGCCCGGCGGATCGACGCGACCCTCGACCTGGCCGGGGCGGCCGAGTTCAAGGACCTGTACGTCGAGGGGCTCAGCCACGGGATGAAGCAGCGGGTGGCGGTCGCCCGGACGCTGTTGCACGACCCGGTCGCCCTGATCCTGGACGAGCCGGCCAACGGGCTCGACCCGCAGGCCCGGATCGAGATGCGGCAGCTCCTGCTCGACCTGGCCGACCGGGGCAAGACGCTGATCGTCACCAGCCACATCCTCCCGGAGCTGGCCCGCATCTGCAACCGGGTGGCGATCATCGCCCGGGGCCGGCTGCGGGCCTACGGCACCCTGGAGGAGATCGCCCGCCAGCTCAGCCCGCTGCGGACGATGGAGGTGCTGGTCACCCGGGCCGAGGACACCGGGCCGGCCGCCGCCGTGGTCCGGGAGGCGGCCGGCCCGGGGGCCGAGGTGACCGCCTCCCCGTCCGAGTTCGCCGTCCGGGTGCGGACGGCGGCCGACGACGCCGCCCTGGCCGGGCTGGTCGCCCGGCTGGTCGGGGCCGGGGTCGGGGTGGCCCAGTTCCGGGAGGTCCAGACCGACCTGGAGGAGGCGTTCATGACCGCCGCCCGGATCGGGGCGGACGACCCGGCCGGGGGGGCGGCGTGAACCCGATCATCCGCCGCGAGCTGCTCGACCTGCTCCGCACCCGCAAGGCGGTGGCCATCCAGGTCGGGCTGGCCGCCGCCACCGCCGTCCTGGTCCTGGCCCGGTGGCCGTCCGGCGGGGTGGCCGACCTGGGCGGGGCGGCCGGCCTGCAGGTCCTCCGGGTGTACGGGTACGGCCTCTTGGCCTGCCTGCTCCTGGTGCTGCCGGCGTTCCCGGCCACCGCCATCGTCCGGGAGCGGGTCCGGGGGACGCTGGCCCTGCTCTTGAACTCCCCGCTGACCCCGGCCCGGATCTACCTGGGCAAGCTCGGCGGGGCCCTCGGGTTCACCGCCCTGCTCTTGCTGATGACCGTCCAGGGGGCGGCCGCCTGCTACGCGCTGGGCGGGTCGTCGGTCAGCGGCGGGGTCGGCCTGTTGTACGCCGCCCTGGCCGGGGCGGCGGTCCAGGTGAGCACGCTCGGGCTGTTCGTCAGCGGCCGGGCCCAGACGACCGACGGGGCCCTGCGGGCGACCTACGCGGCCGTCCTCGGGGTGGCGTTCGGCCCGCTGTTGGTCTACCACCTGGCCCCCCGGGAGGTCTCGGCCCTGGACGCCCTGGCGTCGTGGGCCGGGGCGCTCTCCCCCGTCCCGGCGGTGATGGAGGCGGTCGGGCACGGCGGGGCCGGGGTCCCCGGGACGGACTACGGGTCCGGGGCGGTCGCCCGGTACCTGGTGGTGGCCGGGCTGTCCAGCCTGGGGCTGGCCGGGCTGACGGTCCGCGGGCTGGCCCGGGCCCCGCTCGACATCGCCCGGCCGCCGGGGGTGATGACCGACGACCGGTCCCGGGCCGCCCGGGCGGCCCGGCGGGTGCTGTACGTGGTCGACCCCCGGCGGCGGTCCCGGCCGATCGGCCGGTGGGTCAACCCGGTCATGGTCAAGGAGTTCCGCAGCCGGAAGTTCGGCCGGGCGAACTGGACCCTCCGGCTCGTCGCCCTGACGGCCGTGCTGTCGCTCGGGCTGAGCGTGGTGGCCGCGGTCGGGGCCCTGGGGTGGGGGGTGGAGGTGATCGGCGGGGCCCTGGTCCTGCTCCAGGCGGCGCTCCTGCTCTTGTTCGCCCCGAGCCTGGCCGGCGGGCTGATCAGCACCGAGCGGGAGTCCGGGACCTGGACCCTCCTGCGGACCACCCCGCTGTCCCCCGGGGCGATCCTCCGGGGGAAGCTGGCGAGCGCGGCCTGGCCGGTCCTGCTGCTGTTGGCCGCCACCTTCCCGGGGTACTTCGTGATGACCACCCTGAACCCGGGGTCGGCCGCCCGGGTCGGGACGGTGCTCATTTGCCTGGCGGTGACGGCGGCGTTCGCCGTCCTGGCCGGGGCGGCGGCCAGCAGCCTGTTCAAGGCCACCGCGGCGGCCACCGCCGCCGCCTACCTGGCCCTGGCCGTGGTCTGCGTCGGGCCGCTGTTGGTCTGGCTCGGGCGGGACGCCCCGTTCGGCCGCCGGACGGTCGAGGCCGCCCTGACGGTCGACCCGATCGCCGCCGCCCTGGCCGCGGCCGACGCCCCGGGGTTCGCCGAGTACGACCTCTTGCCCGGGAACTGGTGGGTGATCGGCGGGGCGTGCCTCGTGCTCCTCGCCGTGCTGGCCGCCCGCACCCGGCGGCTCTACCGGCCGGAATGACCGGCCCGTCAGGACGCCCCATGCGCACCCGGCTCCTCCCCCCCGCCCTGCTGGCCGCCCTCCTCGCCGCCCCGGCCCGGGCCGCGGACGACGGCCGGGTCGCCCCGCCGGTGGAGGTCGACCCGGCGGTCCCGGTGCCCCGGGTGGTGGGCGTCTTCCCGGACGGGTCGCTGGACCTGTGGCTGGCCGCCCTGGGCCGGCCCGAGGTCGACGTCCGGGTCCGGGCGGCGGCCACCATCGGGTCGGCCCGGGACCGGGGGATGCCCGGGCTGGAGGCCGCCGTCGGCCCGCTGACGGCCGCCGTGGACGAGCCCGGGCAGCACCCGGCGGTCCGGCTGGCCGCCGCC
>JAIEQO010000916.1 GCA_019747655.1 Gemmataceae bacterium
CCCGGGCCCACTTCGTCCGCACCCAGGTGGCCCTCGCCCGGGTCCCGGAGTGGGACCCGCTGTGGGCCAAGTGCCGGCAGCTCGAGTCGGAGGTGTTCCTCGGCTGGGGGATGGCCCACACCCTGCCGCAGCCCTTGCCGACCGGGTTCGACTGGCGGTACCACCGGTTCCGGCGGGGGTTCCCGTGGTTGGCCCGGGCCCTGACCGCGGAGGCCGTCGTCGCCCGGGCGGACGGGCTGTTCGGCCGGGCCCCGGTCCAGGCCCTGAACCTGGACGACGCCCGGCCGAACCTGGCCGCCCTGGCCGAAACGCCCCACCTGGCCCGGCTGCGGCGGCTGGAATTCTCCCTCTCCCGGCTCGACGCCCCGCACCTGGTGCCGCTGCTCGAATCACCCCATGCCGGGGGGCTGACCGAGCTGGCCTTCGAGACCGACGCCATCACCCCGGACGGGCTGGAGGCGTTGGCCGGGTCCGGGCTGTTCGGCCGGCTGGAGGCGCTGGAGCTGTCGCACAACGCCCCGCGGCTGTCGCCGGTGCTGCTGGTGGACGCCCTGGGGGCGGCGACCCGGCCGCGGTTGCGGAAGCTCGGGCTGGCGTTCGCCGGCCTGCCGGCCCCGGACGCGGCCACGCTGTTCGCGCTGCCGGTCGTCCGCGGGCTGGACCACCTCGACCTGTCGAACAACCCGCTCGGGCCGGACGGGGTGGCGGCCCTGGCCGAGGCCCGGGGGGTCCGCGGGGTGTCGGTCCTGAAGCTCGGGGAGACGAAGGCCGGGGTGGCCGGGGTCGAGGCCCTCGCCGCCTCGGGGGTGCTGGCCGGGGTCCGGTGGCTGGACCTGTCCGGGAACCGGCTCGGGCCGGTGGCGGTCGGGAAGCTGGCCGGGTCGCGGCAGGCCCGGGGGCTGCGGGTGCTGAAGCTGTCGGACAACCGGGTCGAGGACAAGGGGGCGGCGGCGCTGGCGGCCAGCCCGCACCTGGCCGGGCTGGTCGAACTCGACCTGGAGGACGCGGGGGTGAAGGACGCCGGGATGATCGCCCTGGCCGAGAGCCCGCACCTGGACAACCTCGTCCGGCTCGACCTGCGGGACCGGCAGACCCGCCGGCCGCCCGGGGCCGAGGCCCGCCGGGCTTTGCTCGAACGCTTCGGCCCCCGCGTATCATTCAACCAGTAGCGACCCCCGAATGCCGAATGACCCGCCAATGACCCACCAATGACGAAGAGGAAACGGCCCCGTCTTCCTTCGTCATTGGTGGGTCATCGGTGGGTCATTCGGCATTCCCCGAGTTCCTCGGGGTGACGATGTCCGTCCTCGACGCCCTGTACCAGGCGATCCTCGCCGCCCCGGCCGACGACACCCCCCGGCTGGTGTACGCCGACGCGCTGGAGGACGCCGGCCAGCCCGAGCGGGCGGCGTTCGTCCGCGGACAGGTGGAACTCGCCCGGTCGGCGGAGTGGGAGCCGGCGTGGGTCCGGGCGTCGTACCACGACCGGCCGCTGATTTCCGGCAGTGCGTGGACGCTGGCCCTGCCGGAGCTGGCGGACGGGATCCGGTGGGACCAGAAGCCGTTCCGCCGGGGATTCCCGGCGGCGATCCAGGTTCGGGACATCGGGGCATTCGTCCGGGAGGCCGACGACCTGTTCGCCAAGTACCCGATCGACTCGCTCGAACTCGTCGGCACCCGGCACCAGGACGTCGCGGTGCTGGAGCGGTGCCGGTGGCTCGGCCAGATCGCCCGGCTGGACGTCCCGGAGGGGGCCGGGCGGCCGCTCGTCCGGCGGCTGCTGGCCGTCCCCGGGTTCGAGGGCGTAACCGACCTCCAGATCGGCCCGACCCTGAGCGTCGAGGAAACGGCCCAGGCGGTGCTGCGGTCCCGGCTGTTCCCCCGGCTGACGGCCCTCGGCTACCGGGACGAGCGGGGGCGGGTGGTCGCCGAGCGGCTGAGCCGGGTGGCGGGGCCGGCCCGGCTGCGGACGCTCGACCTGTCGGGGAACCGGCTGACCGCGGACGCCCTGGCCCCGCTCTTGCCGTCCCCGGTGATGGCCGGGGTGGAAACCTTCGACTTGTCCGACAACCGGCTCGGGCCGGACGGGGCCCGGGAGCTGGCCGCCGCCCAGCCGCCGGCCCTGCGGGCACTCCGCCTCTTGCGGACGGTGCCGGGGGACGCCGGGGTCGGGGCGATGGCCGGGAACGGGGTCCTGCTCGGGCTGCGGCTGCTCGACCTCGGCGGGAACAACCTCGGCCCGGGGGCGGCGAAGGCCCTCGCCGCGGCGCCGGCGGTGGGCGGCCTGCGGGTGCTCGACCTGACCCACAACCGGCTCGGGGACGCGGGGGCGGTGAGCCTGGCCCGGTGCCCGCACCTGGGGGAGCCGCTGTCGCTCGACCTGGCCGACAACGAGGTCGGCGACCAGGGGGCGGTGGCCCTGGCCCAGTCGCCGAACCTGGCCGGGCTCTTGGCCCTCAACCTGCGGATGAACCCCAAGATCGGGCCGTCCGCCCGGAACCGGCTGCTCGACCGGTTCGGGCCGCGGGTGCTCCTGTGACCGACCACGACGCGCTCGTCCGGGCGGTTTGCGCCGGCCCGGACGACGACACCCCCCGGCTCGTCTTCGCCGACTACCTCGACGACCACGGCGACCCCGACCGGGCGGCGTTCGTCCGGGCCCAGGTCGAACTCGCCCGCACCCCGCCGTGGGAGCCGTTCGCCGTCCTCTGCCGGCACCGCCGCACCGACTGGCTGACCGGCGAGCCCTTCAAGCACACCCTGCCCCCGCTGCTGGCCGGGGCCGGGGTCCGCTGGCACCCGCGGCCGTTCCACCGCGGGTTCGGGTATCGGCTGGAGGTGCGGTCGGCGATCGACTGGGAAGAGTTCGGCCTGCCGCTCTTCGACCGGGCCCCGGTCGGCGAGCTGCACCTGTGGGCGGCCGTCCCGCCCGGCGACTGGGCCCGGCACCTGCGGGCCGTCCACTTCACCGCCAACCCGGTCGAGCCGCTGCGGGCCGTCTGCGCGGCACCGGCCACCGGCCTCGCCGACATTCACTTCCACCGGGCCGACCACCCCGGGATGGAGTTCTTGGTGGCCGACCTACACGCCTCGCCGGGCGGGCGGGCCGTCCGCGGCCTCCACTTCCGGACCGGGTACACGAGGGTTTCGGACCTGTTCAACGTGCTGCGACCCGACCTACCTCATGTACCGCTCAACCGGCTGACCCTGGCCAATATGGGTCTCACCCCTGACCTGCTCGATCGGTGCTTCTATCGGATCTCGGCGGTCAGGTTGTCTGAACTCGACCTGACGGAAAACTACGGGATCGGCAGCGATGGCGTCCGGGTGTTGACCGACCGACCGCACGCTCTGGCCACGCTATCCGTCCTCCGGCTCGCGGACTGCGGGGTGTCGAGCGTCGGGGCGATGGCCCTGGCCCGGTCCGAAGCGGTGGCCGGGTTGCGGATGCTCGACCTGAGCCGCAATCCGCTGACCGGCGGCCGGGCGGTCATGCGGCTGGCCGGGTCGCCGCACCTGGCCGGGCTGCGGTCGCTCGACCTGTCCCGCTGCAAGCTCGGGGACGCGGCCGTCCGCCACCTGACGAAGGCGACGTTCTGGCCGAACCTGGTCGAACTCGATCTGCGGGGCAACCACATCAACGAAGTCGGGGCCGGGCACCTGATGAAGGCCCCGGTCCCGCCGGACCTGACGGCCCTGCTGCTCGACCCCGACCCGCTCGGCCCGAGGGCGGCCGGGAGGCTCCGCGGGCACTTCGGCGAGCGCGTGGTGTTTGTGGCCGCTTCGTAGGGTGGGTCCGGGCGGTACGGAGTACCGCCGACCCACCGGCGCTGCCGTGGTGGGTCGGCGGTACTCCGTACCGCCCG
>JAIEQO010000716.1 GCA_019747655.1 Gemmataceae bacterium
CACGGCCGGTCCCCGGCGGAGATCGGGAATCCTGCCGAGGACAGAATAGACACCATCACCCGGATCGTGAATGAGAAGCCGTTCATGGTCATGGCCGCCCGGTCCGTGTGCGACCTGCACCTCGTCGGGGCCGGGGCGAGCTGCCAGTGCTTCCCGTTCTACCTCTACGACGCGGACGGCACCCGGCAGGAGAACGTGACCGACTCGGCACTCAAGCAGTTCCGCGGCCAGTACAAGGACAAGAAGCTCAGCAAGTGGGACGTGTTCCACTACGTCTACGGGCTCTTGCACCACCCGGGCTACCGGGCCAAGTTCGCCGACAACCTCAAGAAGAGTCTCCCCCGCATCCCGTTCGCCCCGGACTTCCGGGCGTTCGCCGCCGCCGGCCAGCAGCTCGCCGAGCTGCACCTCAACTACGAAACGGTCGAGCCGTGGCCGCTCGGGTCGGAGGAGGCGGCCGGGGTGCCGTACAACCCCCGCGTCCTCGACAAGATGAAGCTGAGCAAGGACCGGACGAAGCTGGTCGTCAACCCGTCGCTGATACTGAGCGGCATCCCGCCCGAGGCGTTCGAGTACCGCCTGGGGAACCGCTCGGCCCTGGAGTGGGTGATCGACCAGTACCGGGTCACGGAGGACAAACGCTCCGGGGTGCGGTCCGACCCGAACCGGCCGGACGACCCGGACCACATCGTGAACTTGGTATACCGGGTGGTCCGGGTGAGCGTCGAGACCGTCAAGATCGTGGCCGGGCTGCCGCCGTTCGCGGCCGAGACGGCGTGACACCGGAAATGCGAACCGCCCCGGGCACGACCGGGGCGGTTCCGAGTTGGGGATCTAGGATTCGAACCTAGCCCCGCCGCGCTTCCGCCACACCCCGCCCGCATCGCCCTGACGTTGCAAACGCTAAGAATTCAGCGGCATTTACGACTGAGGCCGCTCGATGACATCGTAGCAGGGTTGCCGCCGCGTTGCCAACGTGTGCAGAAAAAATGCAGAACGGCCCAAGACCTCCATCCCGTCCCCTTACGGACCGGTGGTCGGGCACCGCCTGCTACAGGTTTCGCCTGCCCGGCGTGGAGGTTCGGGGCTGCCCCCGGAGCCGGTGCCCCGCCGCTCCCGCCGCGCCGCCGGGCGGCCGGTGCGTGCAGCCGGTTCGGGCTCGGCGGGTAGAACGTCTCGTGTGCCGACGCACGAGGCACCGCGAGCAGCGACCGAACCGCCCACCTCGTCGACACGAGGCGAGTATGCCTGACCTCCCGCCCGCCTCCTCCTGCGTGGTCCTTGTGCCGGTCGGCGGGGGCGGGCTCGACCCGGGGTGCGACGCCGCCTTGCGGGAACTGGAGCGGCGGGGCCACCCGGTCCGCCGCGCGTACGGGTGCTCGCAGGTCGACGCGGTCCGGAACCAGATGGCGTCGGACGCCTTGGCCGCGGGGTTCGACGAACTGCTGTGGGTCGACGCCGACGTGGTGTTCGACCCGGACGACGTCGGGCGCTTGCGGGCCCACGGCCTGCCCCTCGTGTGCGGGCTGTACCCGGAAGCGGGGTCCCGGCGGCTCGCGTGCGAGTTCCCGCCCGGCACCCCGCGGGCCCGGCTGGGGCCCCGGGGCGAACTAATCGAGGTCCAGTACGCCGTGCTCGGGTTCGCCCACACCCGGGCCGCCCTGTACCGCCTGATCCACCACCGGCTCGGGCTACCGGCCTGCGACCGCCGGCGCGGGGACCCGCCGACCCCGTTCTTCACGTCGGCGGTGGTCGACGCCCCGGCCGGGCCGCGGTCGGTCGGAGGGGACTACGCGTTCTGCGACCGGGCCCGGCAGTGCGGGGTCCCGGTCCTGGCCGATACCACCATCCGGCTGCGGCACGTTGGGGTGTACCGGGACGGGTGGGAGGACGCCGGTGGCCCCCGAGACCGGGCCGGGGGGTATGTGCCCTGCCCGTCCGGACCAGGGCGGCTGGTCCCGCATCCGGCGGTGCCCCCGCCGGCGGGCGGGTACACAGCCGACTGGTTCACCCACAACGTCCCGGTGCTGGAGCAGGTCTTGGCGCCGCTCGTCGGGCGGGAGGCCCACGCCCTGGAGGTCGGGGTGTTCGAGGGCCGCGGTACCGAATGGCTGATGGACCGCGTCCTGACCCACCCCGACGCAACCCTGACCTGGGTGGACACGTTCGGCGGGTCGGCCGAGCACGCCGGGCTCGACCTGGCCGGGCTTGAGGCCCGGTTCCGGGCCAACACCGCCCGGTTCGGGGCCCGGGTGGCCGGCCACGTCGGGCGGAGCCGGGACGTGCTCCGGGCGATGGTCGGGGAGCGGTTCGACCTGGTGTACATCGACGGGTCGCACGAAGCCGCCGACGTGCTGGCCGACGCGGTCCTGGCTTGGCCGCTGCTCAGGCCGGGTGGGCTCATGGGGTTCGACGACTACGCCTGGGGTGCTTACTCGGAGCCGGAGCGGTGCCCGGCCCTGGCGGTGGACGCCTTCCTGGCATGCCACCGGGGGGCGTACGAGGAGGTCCACCGCGGCTACCAGGTGTGGGTGCGGAAGCGTCGCTGAAGCGCGGACCCCGCAAGGGGAGCGGAATCTCGGTCTGCCCTACCGCCGCCCGGGCACGCCCCCCGCGCCCGCCGAGCCGGTCGGGAACACCGTACCCGGTTTCCGAGGTGCTGCCGGGGTGTGCGGGAGACCTGTGGGTGAGCTTGCGGCCCTGTTCGACCGGTCCCCCGCGATCCGTAACATGCCGGGATGGCGAGCGACCTCCCGCCGCCGGCCCCGGGCGACGCGGCCGGCCTGTACCTCGACCTGCTCAAGCGGTGCCTGACCAACTGGCTGTACCCGGAGGTCGAGGCGGTCCTCGACCCGGCCCGGCCGTTCGACCCCGGGCGGCGGACGGAGGGCCTCGACTGGCCGCCGACCGCCCACACGATGGTCGGGCGGCGGCGGCTGGACCAGCTCCAGCGGTGCGTCGAGGCGGCGTTGCGGGAGGGGGTGCCCGGGGACCTGCTCGAAGCCGGGGTGTGGCGGGGCGGGGCGGGCATCCTGATGCGGGGGGTGTTGAGGGCCTACGGGGTGGCCGACCGGCGGGTGTGGCTGGCCGACTCGTTCGCCGGGCTGCCGCCGCCGGACCCGGCGCGGTACCCGGCCGACGCCGGGCTGGACCTCCACCGGTTCCCGTACCTGGCGGTCCCGGAGGAGCGGGTGCGGGAGAACTTCCGCCGGTACGGGTTGTTGGACGACCGGGTGGTGTTCCTCCCCGGGTGGTTCCGGGGCACCCTCCCCGCCGCCCCGGTCGGGCGGTTGGCCGTCCTCCGGCTGGACGGCGACCTGTACGAGTCGACCACGGACGCGCTGGTGCATCTGTACCCGCGGGTGTCGGCCGGGGGGTTCGTGGTGGTCGACGACTACGGGGCGGTCGACGCCTGCCGGCAGGCGGTCCACGACTACCGGCGGGCGGCCGGGGTCGCGGACCCGGTCGTGGCGATCGACCGGTCCGGCGTCTACTGGCGCAAGGGCGGGTAGGCGGGGCGAGTCCGGACCGGCCGGGGCCCCCCGTGTCGTGTCCCCCCGCCGGGTGTGCCGGATACGGCCCGCCGGCCGCCCTCACCCCGGCGGCACGGCGTCCGACACCCCCTCGAGCCACCGGTCGGCCCGGCGGAGGGCGACCTCCAGGTTGTGCCGGGCCTGGGCGTTTCCCGGGTCGACGGCCAACACCGCCCGGGCCGCCGCCTCCACCTCGGCCGGCCCGGCCCCGGCCCGGATCAGCACCTGGCACAGGGCCGCCCGCACCCCGACCGAATCCGGGTACCGGTCGGCCGCCGCCTCCAGCGCCGCCCGGGCGGCGGCGACCTCCCCCCGCTCGGCCAGGGCCCGGGCCCG
>JAIEQO010000291.1 GCA_019747655.1 Gemmataceae bacterium
GGCGGCCGACCTGGCCGGGGCGGTCGCCGGCGGCCTGCTGGCCGGCGGGGCCGGGGTCGGGTTCCTGGTGTGGTCGGGGTCGTGGCCGTACTACTGGGACGTGCTGACGAACTGGAACGTGACCTACGTCGGGATCGTGCTGGCCGGGCTGGAGTCCCGGATCGCCCTGCAGTGGCGGTACTTCCCGCCGTGGAGCACATTGATGGTGGCGACCCTCCCGCTGGCCGCCTTCAACCTGCTGACGGACGGGCGGGGGCGGCCGGCCCCCGGGCGGCCGCCGGGATGGCTGTACCTGCCGGCTGACGGACGGGCGGGGGCCGCCCGCCGGGCCCTGGCCGCGATGTTCCTCGGGTGGACGGCCACCGCCTACGTCCTGCAGCAGCCGTTCCCGTACATCCACCTGCCCGAAACCCTGCTGATGCTGGCCGTGCTGGCGGCCAACGGGTGGGGCCTGGCCGCCCCGGCGGCCCTGCTCGTCCAGGCGGCCGGGGTCGCCGTCCTGACGGTCGGCCCGTCCGTGGCCGGCCGCCCGGTCCCGGCGGACCGCCGGGAGCGGTACGTGCTCGGCCGGCTCACCCAGGTGGCCGACGACCACCCGAACCGGCTCCGCTGGTGGGCCGGGTGCTGGTCGCGGGAGGTCCCGCCCGAGCTGCGGAACGGGCTGGCCTTCCGGGCCGGGCTGTACTACGACCCGGACTGGGTCGGGCTGGCGGAGGTGGCGGATTATCTCCGCGGCCGGGGCGTGCGGCCCGGGGACGCGGACGTGCTGTGCTGGGACACCACCCCGCACGTCCTGTACCTCGACCTCGGGCTGCGGCCGCCGGTCCGGTTCCTGCACGTGACGACGGCGACCGAGTGGGGGCCCGGCCCGACCGCCCGGGTCCGCGACGAGCTGGCGGCGGCCGCCCCGCGGGTGCGGCTGGTGGTCGGCGACATCAAGGCGTTGAGTTGGCGGCTCAAGCCGGTCGACCAACTCCAACTGAGCGAGCCGGGGGTCGATCTGCTCCCCCCGCTCCTTCCGCCGGAATACAGGGCGGTATTCCCGATGAACCAGCGGGCGGTGTTCCGATCGGCCATGGGCCGGGGCCGGTACGTGGTCTACGAACTGGTGAATCCGGTCGGCGAGATTGACCTGCCACTGCCTGGGGCGGCAGACACGGGCAAGGCCGGATGACCACCCTCTGGCTGACCCGCCACGCCGAAACGGCCCTCCCGACCGTCTTCCACGGGGCCGAGTCGGACGTCGGGCTGAGCGACCTGGGCCGCCGGCAGGCCGTGGCCGCGGCCGGGTGGTTCCGCGACCTCCGCCCGACGGCGGTGGTGTCGTCCGGTATGCTCCGGGCCCGGGACACGGCCGGCCCGATCGCCGCCGCCTGCGGCCTCGCCCCCGAGGAGGAGCCGGAGCTGTTCGAGCGGCGGGTCGGCCTGCTGACCGGGACGGCGTTCTCGATGAACGCCGGGCCGTGGCCGGAGACGATCGCCCGGTGGGCGGCCGGGGAGACCGCCTACACCTCCCACGGGGCCGAGTCGTTCGACGCCCTCCGGGGCCGGGTCGTCCCGGCCTTCCTCCGGGTCGTCGACCGCTACCCCGGCGGGCGGGTGGTGGTGGTGGCCCACGGGGTCGTGTGCAAGGTGCTGATGCTCAGCCTGCTGCCCGGCTGGGGCGTGGCGGACTGGGTGCGGTTCGGGCGGGTGGCGAACCTGTCGGTCAGCGAGCTTCACTTCGACGGCACAAGCTGGGCGGCCGGCGCCCTCCTGCGGGTGCCCCCGCCGGTCGCGGCCCTCACCGCGGGCGAGCCGACCGGGACGGGGGAGAAGTCTTCCGGCTGAGTTTCGAGTTTCGAGTTTGAGGTTTCGAGTTCACAGCCGCCATGCTCACCGCAGGCTGGGGGACGTGAGACGGGTTGGGTGCTTCCGGTCGGGAACTCGAAACTTCAAACTCGAAACTCGAAACTCCCCGAAGTGGTTGGGATGAAGCCGCCCGGACGGTACGACCGATACCACTTCCCGGCGGGGGTCGTCCGAGAGCCCGGGCGGGGCCGGTTGGGGAGCCGGCGGCCGCCGCGGACGACGACCCGGCCGAGGGGGATGGCATGACCGGCCACGAGGTGCTGGCCCCGGCCTCCGAGACCGAGGCCCTGCGCCAGCAGCTGCTCCAGGCCCAACGGCTCAGCAGCGTCGGCGAGCTGGCCTCCAGCATCGCCCACGAGTTCAACAACATCCTGACCACCATCATCAACTCGGCCAAGCTCGGGATGCGGAACCCCGACGCCGGCGAGAAGCAGCAGGCGTTCGAGCGGGTGGTGAAGGCCGGCCGGCGGGCCGCCGACATCGCCGCCGGGATGCTCGGGTACGCCCGCAAGGCGTCCGCCCACCGCCAGCCGTGCGACCTGGCCGCCCTGGTCGAGGAGGTGCTGGTGCTGACCGGCAAAGACCTGGGCAAGCACCGCATCCAGGTCGACACCCGGTTCCACGCCCGGCCGACCGTCTGGGCCGTCCCCGGGCAGGTCGAGCAGATCCTGGTCAACCTGGTGCTCAACGCCCGCCAGGCGATGCCCAACGGCGGGCGGCTGAAGGTGGACGTGCGGGACGACCCGGCCGGGGACGTGGCCGAGGTCCGGGTGGCGGACACCGGGGTCGGCATCCCGCCGGACCAGCTCCGGCAGATCTTCGAGCCGTTCTTCACGACGAAGCAGCCGGACGAGTACGGCCGGGGCGGGACCGGGCTGGGGCTGTCCGTCTGCCGGCAGATCATCGAGCAGCACCACGGCCGCATCCGGGTCGAGAGCGTGGCCGGGAAGGGGTCGGCGTTCACCGTCAAGCTGCCCCACCGGCTGCCGGACGACCCCGTCTAGAAGTTTCGAGTTTCGAGTTTGAAGTTTCGAGTGTCCCGGGCGACAGGGTGGTACGCCCACCTCGCCCGGACCCCGTACACTTCCCGGATGCCCGCTGCTCCCCCCGCCGAGTTCCCCCACGTCGTCGACCACAAGGGCTGCCCGCTCGCGTACTGGCTGGTCGGGGGCGGGCCGCCGGTGCTGTTCATCCAGGGCGTCGGGGTGGCCGCGGCCGGGTGCCAGCCGCAGGTCGACGGCCTGTCCGATCGGTTCCAGATGCTGACGTTCGACAACCGCGGGATCGGCCGGAGCGTCCCGGCCGGCGGGCCGCTGTCGGTCGAGCAGATGGCCGACGACGCCCGGGCGGTGATGGACGCGGCCGGGTGGGCGTCGGCCCACGTCGTCGGGCATTCGCTGGGCGGGCCGGCGGCGGTGGAACTCGCGCTGACCCACCCCGGGCGGGTGCGGAGCCTGGCCCTCCTCTGCACGTTCGCCACCGGGCGGAAGGTCGGGCCGCTGTCGTGGCGGCTGATCTGGGCCGCCTCGCGGTCGCAGCTCGGGCCCCGGCGGGTCCGCCGGCGGGCGTTCCTGGAGCTGATCTGGTCGCCCGACGCCCTCCGCGTCGCGGACCGGGACAAGCTGGCGGACGAGGTGTCGGCCGTGTTCGGGCGGGACCTCGCGGACCCGCCGGCGGCCACCCACGACCAGCTCAAGGCGATGAAGGGCTGCGACTGTGCGTCCCGGCTCGGCGAGGTCCGGGCGCCGACGCTGGTGCTGAGCGGGGCCCACGACCCGATCGCCCCGCCGGCCCTGGGCCGGGCGCTGGCAGCGGGTATCACCGGAGCCCGGTACGTCGAGTGGGCCGACGCCTCCCACGCCGCCCCGGTCCAGTTCCCGGACCGGACCAACACGTTGCTCGCGGAGCACTTCGCACGGGCCGACCTCCCGGCCGGTTGATCCCTGCGGCGTGTCCGTTTCAGTCCCCTGGGACCGCGGCCGTCCCGGCCGCTCTTCAGCCCCGGCGAAGAGCGGCCGGGACG
>JAIEQO010000738.1 GCA_019747655.1 Gemmataceae bacterium
CGGGGGGTGTATCGAGGGAGTGGGGGCCAACCGCGGGCGTGTGCGCGCGGTTTATGGCTGCCGGAACCCCCGCGCCCACGCCCGCGGTTCGCCCAGAACTCGGATAGCTCGACCGCCGTCGTCGTCCTGACCGTGACCTCGTCCCCGCACCCCGCTAGGTACTCCCCGAGCCGGGCGAAGTACGCCTCCGAACCCCCGACCGCCGGCGGGTATCGTTGGACGAAGTGGGCGACGTGCATGCGGGCCGTCCGTGCCGCGGGGCGGGCGGGTCGTAGGATAACGCCGGATCCGCCCGAAGAGCAACACCACCCGCCGGGGGCCGAGCGTCCGATGATCCGCACCTCGAAGCTGGCCGGGTCGATCCAGCCGTCGGCCACCCTCGCCGCCGGGGCCAAGGCCCGCCAACTCCGGGCGGCCGGCAAGACCGTCTACGACTTCAGCCTCGGCGAGCCCGACTTCGACACCCCCAAGCACATCTGCGAGGCCGCCGCGAAGGCCGCCCTCGATGGGCACACCCACTACACCCCGGCCGGCGGGACGGCCGAGGTCAAGGCGGCCATCGCACGGTGGTACAAGAAGGTCCACGGGTACGAGTTCGGGGCCGAGAACGTCATCGTCTCGAACGGGGCCAAGCACTCGATCCACAACGCCCTGGCGGCGACCGTCGGCACCGGCGACGAGGTCGTCATCCCGACCCCGTACTGGGTCAGCTACTCGGACCTCGTCAGCATGACCGGGGCCACCCCGGTCCTGGTCCACACGACCGCCGCCGGCGGGTTCAAGATGACCCCGGCCCAGCTCCGCGTGGCCCTGTCGCCGCGGACCCGGCTCGTGATGCTCAACTCGCCCAACAACCCGACCGGCAGCGTCTACACCCGGGCCGAACTCGAAGCCCTGGTCGACGCCCTCCAGGACACCGACGCGGCCATCCTGAGCGACGAAATCTACGAGCAACTCACCTACGGCGACGCCAAGCCGACGTGTACGGCCCTGCTCAGGCCGTGGCTGAAGGACCGGACCATCACCATCAGCGGGGCGAGCAAGAGCTACGCCATGACCGGCTGGCGGATGGGCTGGGCGGTCGGGCCGGCCGCGGTCGTCAAGGCGATGGACACCATCCAGAGCCAGGAGACCAGTTGCCCGTCGAGCGTCAGCCAGGCCGGGCTGATCGCCGCCCTCGACGGCCCGCAGGAGTGCGTGGCCGAGATGCGGAAGGAGTTCGCCGCCCGGCGGGAGCTGACCGTCTCCCGTCTCAAGGCCATGCCCGGGCTGTCGCTGCCGGTCCCGGACGGGGCGTTCTACGCCTTCTTCGACGTGTCGAGCTTCTTCGGCAAGACGTTCGGCGACAAGAAGGTGACGGACTCCGTCACCTTCTGCGCGGCCCTGCTCGAACAGGCCCACGTCAACCTCGTGCCGGGGGCGGCGTTCGGGGCCGAGGGGTTCGCCCGGATGTCGTTCGCCTGCGGCCGGCCGACGATCGAGGCCGGCCTAACCCGCCTCGCGGAGTGGCTGGGGACGGGGAAGTAGTCGGCCAAACCGGCGTCCCGCTTGTACCGGGTACGGGCCGGGGATAAACTAGGCGGACTTCCCAATTTTCCCATGCCCCCGGGCCGCCCTATGCCGCCGCCGCCCGCCCCGTTCCGCCGCGCCCTCGAACGGCTCGAAGACCGGCTCAACCTCACCCCCGTCCCGTTCAACGCCGCCTTCCAGGCCGAGCTGGAGGCCGTCCTCCGGGAGGACAACATCCCCCAGGTGTCGTTCGCCTTCTCGAGGGGCGACGAGGTGTTCACCGGCGGCGGCACGAACGACGCCTTCTTCGCCCGGTCCGGGCTGGCCGTCCCCGCCGACCCGGCCGCCGACTCGCTCCTCCGCGTCGCCAGCATGTCGAAGTTCTTCACCGCCAACGCCATCCTGGTCCTCCAGCAGCAGGGGAAGCTGTCGGTCCAGGACTCGTTCCTCGAACGGCTCGGGGTCCGGCGGGGCGACTCGGTCTCCGGCAAAGACCCGACCGACCCGACCCGGGACGTGTCCGCCCGGCTGCCCGACTACCTGTTCGACGTGACCATCGCCCAGCTCCTGCAGATGGTCAGCGGGCTGCCGGACGTGGTCCCGGCCGACAGCATCGCGTTCCCGGCCCGGCGGGACGTGTACGACCAGCCGCAGGGCCTGCACGGGAGCTACGCCAGCCTGGCCTTCGCCGGCCCGCCGAAGTGGACGGACGGGCCGGCCACCCTGGAGCAGGGGAACCGGTACTACCTGTACCAGACGGCCCTGGCCCCGCAGGGCACGCCGGCCGGCAACCCGGGCTACGTGGTGCAGCCGCCCGGCACCGTGTACGACTACAACAACAACAACTTCACCCTCCTCGGCGGGGTCGTCGAGCACGTCAGCGGGAAGAAGTACTTCGACTTCCTTTCCGAGGCGGTGCTGACCCCGCTGGGGATCACCACCCCGCTGGCCGTCGCCCCGGCGACCGCCGAACGGATGGTCGGGGAGGCGTCCGCCGACCTCGCCGGGGCCTACCCCACCGAGGTCCGGTACTACCAGCCGAACGCCGGCACCGGCCCGAGCGTGATCCCGAACCCGGACGCCGCCGCGGACCCGTTCTTCGGCGCGTTCGACGTGCCGGCGCCGTACGCCAACCGGTCGATGGACGCGGCCCGGTCGGCCGGCGGGCTGGTCGTCACCCCGGCGGCCGCCGTCACCCTGATGCGGAGCTTCTCGCAGGCCGCCGGCGGGGTCCAGACCGGCCCCATCACCCCGGCCAGCGCGGCCCAGGCGCTGGCCCGGCCGCCGGGGGACCCGGCCCGGGAGCCGACCGGCGGGTGGTTCGGGTTCGGGCTGAACGTCACCCCCGGCGGCAAGATCACCTGGGCCAAGGGGGGCAACTTCGCCGGCACCGTCTCCAGCCTCGCGCACGCGGCCAACGGAACCGTCAGCTCGATCGTCATCACCGCCGAGCCGCCGGGGTTCGTCGGCGACGACCCGGACGCCCCCAAGGTCAACGCGTTCGACGCGATCCGCGAGCTGATCGACAAGTACTACCTCTCGTCCAAGACGTTCGAGGTGGTCGGCGGGGGGGACCAGGGGGCGGTGGCCGGGACGGCGTTCGCCGCCCCGGTTCAGGTCGTCGTCAAGGACGGGCTGGGGCTGCCGGTGGGGACCGGGGTGCCGGTGACGTTCGCCCTCCCGGCCGGCGGGCCGTCGGCCGGGTTCGGGGGGTCGGCCACGGTGATGACCGGCCCGGGCGGGGTGGCCATCGCCCCGCCGCTGGTGGCAAACGGGCTGGTCGGGGCGTACACCCTGACGGCCGAGGTGGCCGGGTTCGCGCCGACCGCGACCGTGGCCGACCTGCGGAACCTGCCGGCCGAGTTCCTGGTCGGGGCCGGCCCGGGGGGCGGCCCGGCGGTGCAGGTCTACAGCACCGTGACGGGGCAGCCGGTCGGCAGCTTCTTCGCCTTCGAGCCGACCTTCGCCGGGGGGGTGCGGGTGGCCGTCGGGGACGTGAACAACGACGGGTACGCCGACTACGTCCTCGGGGCCGGGTCGGGCGGCGGGCCGCGGGTCCGGGTGCTGAGCGGCAAGGACCGGTCGCCGTTGGCCGACTTCTTCGCCTTCGAGCCGACCTTCGGCGGCGGGGTGTACGTCGCCGCCGGGGACGTGGACGGGGACGGGTACTCGGACGTCGTCGTCGGGGCCGGGGCGGGGGCCGGGCCGCGGGTGACGGTGTTCGGTGGCAACGGGCTCGGGGTGCTGGCCGACTTCTTCGCGTTCGCCCCGACCTTCGCCGGCGGGGTGACGGTGGCGGCCGCCGACCTCGACGGCGACGGGCGGGCGGAGGTCGTCGCCGGGGCCGGGCCGGGCGGCGGGCCGGCGGT